>DASSXN010000092.1:0-7501 GCA_035703785.1 Xanthobacteraceae bacterium | reverse complement strand
TAACGGAGCGTGCGGGATGTTCAAAACCGTGACGCGTGAAATTACATTATTCATTCAGGCGAGAAGCGGACTCAGCACTTCGGTCGTCGTCTCGGCGATCGTCATTGTGACCGCATTGCTGGTTGCCTTCGCGTTTCTCTGCGTGGCCGCCTATACCTGGCTCGCGGTTCAGTTCGGGGGCATGTTTGCTAGCCTGATTATGGCCGGCGTATTTGCCGTCATTGCGATTATCGCGGCAATCGTCTGCGCGTCGGCGCGCCGCCGCGCTCGCGAGCGCGCCATTCTCGCCCGGGCGGCGCGCGCCCATTCTCCGTCCTGGCTCTTTGATCCGAAAGTTCTCGGCGTTGCCGTCGAAGCCGGCCGCACAATCGGCTGGCAGCGCATCGTACCGGTGGCGTTGCTCGCTTTCCTCGCCGCGCAATGGGCGCGCGAATCCCGCGACAAAGCCGAGCGGCAGCATTTTTAGATCGACGTCGGTCAGATCGGCGGGAACGCGGCGCCGGCCCGGGCCAAAGCTTCGCGGGCAAGCCGGCTATCTTCTTTCATCTGACGCACAAGATCCTTGGCTGACGCGAACGTCGCTTCGTCGCGCAGCCAGGCCATGAAGGCGACATCGATATTGGCGCCGTAGAGATCGCCGGAAAAATCAAACAAAAAAATCTCCAGAAGCACCGCGCCGGTGTCGAACATCGGCCGTCGGCCGAAACTCGCCACTCCATCGTGGCGTCGCCCCGCAACCGCCGTGCGCACGGCATAGATGCCGTGACGGAGCGCGCAAGCGGGATCGACCTGCAGATTGGCGGTCGGAAACCCGAGCTCACGCCCGCGCTTGTCGCCGTGGATGACCGTTCCGGAAACGAACCACGGGTAGCCTAACAATTCCGCCGCATCGTCGAGCCGTCCAGCGGCAAGCGCCGCCCTGATCGGCCCCGACGACACCGGGCGGCCACCGTCCAACAATGGCGGAACGATATCGACGGCAAAGCCGTGCTGCTTGCCTTGCGCCTGCAGAAACTCCGGCGAGCCGGCGCGATGAGCGCCAAAATGAAAGTTGAAACCGATGGCCGCGCCGCTAATGGCGAAGCGGTCTACAAGAACACGCTGGACGAATTCTTCGGCGCTCAGTTTGGCGAGATCGGCATTGAAGGTCAGCACAATCGCGCCGTCGAGCCCGGTAGCGGCGAGCAAGCGCAATTTGGCGGCTTCGGGGGTGAGCCGGAACAGCGGTTCATCGGGATTGAAGAACGCACGCGGATGCGGTTCGAAGGTAAGCGCGGCGGAAGGCTTGCCGAGCGCGCACCCCCGCGCCAGTGCCGCCGCGATCACCGCTTTGTGGCCGCGATGCACCCCGTCGAAATTGCCGATGGCGACTGTCGCGCCGCGGAGCGCCTCGCCAGGCGCAAAATCGCGCACTACCTGAAAGTTTTGCGCGGCCATCAGCCTCTCACCAGACCAGTTCGCGCATCACCCCGCGCGGCATGACGCCGGCGGCGGCGAACATTGCATTCAGCGCCGTCAGATCCGGCGCCTCGCGCGAACCATATTCTTCGGCGTGGATGCCCGAAGTGATGAACATGCAGTCTAGACCCAACTCGGCAGCGCCTTTGAGATCGGTCCGTACCGAATCGCCGATTGCCAGAACACGCTGCGGGCGCGGAGTTTTGCCGCCGCGCTGGGTAGCGGCTGTGGCGAGCGCGAGGTTATAGATCGGCGCGTGCGGTTTACCGCAATAGAGCACCTTGCCGCCGCGCGCCGCGTAGGCGTCGGCCAGCGCGCCGGCGCAGTAGACGAGTGCGTCACCGCGCTCGACAACAATGTCAGGATTGGCGCAAACCATGAACAGCGATCGCGCGTGCAGTGCCGCCAGGAGATCCCGATAGCTTTCCGGCGTCTCGATCGTGTCGTCGAACAGACCCGAGCACACGACGTAGTCGGCGGTCTCGGCAGGAGCGAGCCGAACGTCAAGCCCGGCGAAAATCGATAGATCGCGCTCGGGACCGAGGTGAAACACGCTCTCGGGCAGCCGGGCTTTGACAACGCCGCGGGTCACGTCGCCCGAACTTGTGATCGCGTCATAGGCCTGGCGCGGGACTTTCAGGCGGTCGAGAATGCGGGCCACCGCCTCGCCCGAACGCGGCGCGTTGGTGATCAGGATCGCCGTTCCGCCGCCGGCGCGAAAGCGCATCAAAGCCTCGCATGCGGCCGGAAATGCGGCGAGCCCGTTGTGCATGACGCCCCAGACGTCGCACAACAGCACGTCGTAGTCGCGCGCCAGCGGCTCAAATCGTTCGATAAAATCGGCCACGGCGGCTAATCTACGCGGCCTTGCCCGTGAAGCGAAGCAATGCTTGCTGGTCTGCTCGTATGATCCTGCGCACGGACTTTAGCTGCGCCCCATGCCGGCGCGGACGAGCGGAGTGAAACTGGCGGCGGGAGCCGTCTCAGCACCATTTGTAGCGTTCTGCTCGTTCGCTTTGACGTCCGCGCTTTCCAGCGCGCCCGCGCGCAGTGGCCGGGGTGGCGAGAACAACACGCCCTGGCCGAAACGAACGTCATAGTCGAGAAGATCAATCACCGTGTTTTCATGCTCGATCCGATCGGCAATCAGATCGATGCCGAAGCGGCCCAGTGACTCGGAAAAGTCGGCGGGTCGAATGTCGGCCGCCAGCGCCCCAAGCCGGTTGAACAGGAGCGGCGCCGGTACTTTGACGAAACGGAAGCCGCGCTCGTTCAACTCGTGGGCATTGACGCGAAGATCGGTGAGATTATCCATCGAAAAGCGGAAGCCGCGCTCGGCCAGCGCGGCGAGACTGGCGTGCTCGATCGCTCCCATGGCGCGAACGGCACTCTGAGCGAATTCGAATACCAGCGCCGCGGCAATGGCGCGATTGGCATCCATCAGTTCGAGAAATTTCGAGAAGCCGGGGTCCACGAGCGTCGCCGCCGCGAGATTGCAGAACAGGCCGACCTCGCGCTTTTGCAGCAGCAGGCGGCGCACGATCTGCACGCTCCGCGCCGCGGCGAGGTAGTCGATTTTGGGCATCAAGGCCGCGGCTTCGGCATCGGACAGGAACTCGCCCGCGGCGACGAGCTCGCCGCCGTCCGTTTTGAGTCGCGCCAGCGCCTCGTAATAGCGCAGCTTACGCTGCGGCAACGTGACGACCGGTTGGAGGTGAAGTTCGATCTCGCCTGCGGCGACCGCCTTTCGCAGCGCTCCGGTAACGCCATCGCGATCGAATCCCGCGAACGGCGCCGTCTTGCCGTTGGTCGGAGCCGGCCGCGAAGCCGAAGGCGCGAATTGCAGACGCGCGATAGCGGGCGCATTCGCCAGACGTTCGACGCCGACGATGCCTGGAAGGTCTTCGACCTCGACTTCGCGCTTGCTCGCGTGCTCGCCGAGCGCCGCCTCGTGCGCCGCCACCGAACCCGAAAGCGCCTTGACCGCACTCGAGAGCCGCTCGACTTCCTCCGTGAGCGGCTGCGAACTCGCGACCGCGCGTTCGACCGCGGTCTCGACCTTGGCTTCGATCGCGTTCAATCGGCGCCCAAACTCGGCGAGTTGACTCGCCAGGTCACCTGAGCCGCGGGCAAGTTTGGCGAGCTGATTGCTGCTTTCGAGGCGATCGTGCCTGCGGGCGGCGACCGCGTAATAGACCGCGAATGCAGTGAGCGCCCCGAGCCCGGCCAGTGCCGATTCCGCGCCGGTAAAGCCGAAACGCGCATAGACGGCCGCGCCGAGCAAGGCGGCGATCAGTACCATGCAGACTGCGATTAGGAAGGCGCTAATGCGCACCATGTGACCGACAAACCTCTTCTTGAACCTCACCGAATGCTACCAGTGTTCACAAGCGCAAGGCAGCCTGCAAGTTCCGAAATTGCGCATGCTAAACGTAGCGAAGGTCCGGCCCCGCTTTTATAAGGGGCAAATCTGACGAGCGATTAACGAGATGCCCGAAAATCTTGCCGCCACCGCGCCTGTTCCGGCTTCGGCGCGAGCCGCCGGCTTGATCCGCTGGATCGAGCGCCGGCCGGGGACCGCCTTTGGCAGCTTCCTGGCCATGCATTTCGTGGTCTGGACGGTGTTGCCGGCGTTGCTCTACGTCAATCTGCCGCTCGACCTCATCGAGGCGCTCGTTTACGGCCGCGAATGGCAACTTGGTTACGACAAGCTGCCGCCCTTGCCCTGGTGGCTGATCGAAGCGGTGCATCGCACCTTTGACGCCGATATCGCCTATTACGCGACCGCGCAGGTGACGGTCCTTGTCGCTTTCGCGTTCGTGTTCGCCTTGGCGCGACCGCTGGTCGGCGCGACCGGCGCGCTGATCGCGGTGCTGATCATCGATGGACTGCATTATTTCCAGTACACCGCGGTAAAATTCAATCACGACGTCATTCAACTGCCGTTTTGGGCGCTCGCCGGTTACGCCTTTCATGCTGGGCTTAGGCGTGGCGGCCTCGGTCCATGGTGCTTGCTCGGCTTGGCCATGGGCGGCGCACTGTGGGCAAAATATTTCGTCGCGGTGCTGGCGCTGCCTTATGCGCTGTTCATGCTGTTCGACCGCCAGGCGCGCCGCGCTCTCGCCACGCCGGGGCCATGGCTTGCTCTTTGCGTCGCGCTAGTCGTCGCAGCGCCTCACATCCTCTGGCTGTTTCAGAGTGATTTTCTCCCATTCGCTTACGCCACTCATCGTGCCGCGCCGGTTCGCGGCTGGTTCGATCACGTGCTCCACCCTGCCGTTTTCTTTGGCAGTCAGATCTTTTTCCTGCTGCCATCACTTCTCATCGCCGCGGCAATGTTCTGGCCCTCTGAGGGGAAAAAAAACCTTGTCGAGCCGTTCGATCGCCGCATCGTAACGCTGCTCGCCTTCGGCCCGGCGCTGACGATGATCGCGCTGGCGGCCGTGACCGGCCGGGGCGCGGTGGCGATGTGGGGCTATCCGCTGTGGCTGTTTCTCGGGCTGTGGCTGGTGATGGCGGCGCGCGTCAGCTTCGATACGGCGCGTCTCACTCGCATTATCGGCGCCTGGGCGATCGTGTTTACGATCTTCGTGCTGGCGTTCATCGCCAATTATCTGGTGTTGCCGCCGCTCGACCACCGCTACCGCGCCGTGTTGTTCCCGGGAGACAAGCTTGGTGAAATGTTGACGGCACGTTTTCACGACGCCACCTGTCGTCCGCCAGATTGCACGCCGCTGCGCTACGTGATCGGATCGATGTGGGACGGCGGCAATCTGGCGCATTATTCGCCGGATCAGCCGCAAGTGCTGATCGACGGATTGCCAGCGCGCGCCCCCTGGATCGATCTCGACGATCTGCGCGACAAAGGCGCGGTGCTGGTGTGGACGCAAAGCGATCCCAACCAAGTACCACCAGCCTTTGCGGCGATTGCACCTGGCGCCGAGCTCGGCGCGCCGTTCGATCTGCCGATGCGCCGCGGCGACGGCACGGTCCATGTCGGCTGGGCGATCTTAAAGCCGCGGTAATTTACCCTCTCCCCGTGTACGGGGAGAGGTCGAGCGAAGCGAGGGTGAGGAGGCCTCGCCGCGATTTTTGAGCTAACCGTATAGGCCCCCTCCCCCTACCCTCTCCCCGCAAGCGGGGAGAGGGAGTTCTACGCCACCGCCTTTATCGCCCCGCCGACCTTGTCGAATATTTCGTCGATCTGCGCTTCGCTCACGATCAGTGGCGGCGACAAGGCAATGGTTTCGCCGGCCACGCGAACCATGACGCCCTCTTCCTGGAATGCGCGCTCCATCACCTGATAGGCGCGCAAGCCGGGCGCGCCGGCGCGCGAGGCGAGATCGATGCCGACCGCGAGCCCGACGGTGCGGATATCGAGCACACCCGGGAGCCCGCGCAGCGTCATCGCCGCGTCGGCGAAGCGTGGCTCCAGCGCCTTGGCGCGGGCAAACAGTTTTTCGTCACGGTAAAGCTCGAGTGTGGCCAGTCCGGCGGCACAAGCGAGCGGATGCGCGGAATAGGTATAGCCGTGGAACAGTTCGATGACATGTTCCGGTCCGCGCATGAAGGCCTCATAAATGCCGTCGCGCGCGATCACCCCTCCCATCGGCACCGCGCCCGAAGTGATCCCCTTCGCGAAAGCGATCAGATCGGGCACCACGCCATAGCGCTCGGCGGCAAAAGCATAGCCGAGCCGTCCGAAGCCGGTGATTACCTCGTCGAAAATCAAGAGAATGCCGTGGCGATCGCAGATGGCGCGAAGCCGCTGCAGGTAGCCTTGCGGCGGCGGCAGCACGCCGGTCGAGCCGGCCATTGGTTCAACAATCACGGCGGCGATGGTCGAAGCATCGTGCAACGTGACAAGGCGCTCAAGTTCGTCAGCAAAATGCGCGCCCCATTGCGGCTCGCCCTTGGTGAAGGCCTGATGCTCGCGGCTATAGGTCGCCGGCAGATGATCGACTCCGGCCAGAAGCGAGCCGAAGAATTTGCGGTTATTGACAATGCCCCCGACGGAAATGCCGCCGAAGCCGACGCCGTGATAGCCGCGCTCGCGCCCGATCAATCGGGTGCGGCTGCCCTCCCCGCGCACATTATGATACGCGAGCGCGATTTTCAGCGCGGTGTCGACCGCTTCCGAGCCCGAATTGCAAAAGAACACCCGGTTGAGGTCGCCTGGCGCCAGCGCCGCAACCCGGCCGGCGAGCTCGAACGCCGCCGGATGCGCAAACTGAAAAGCCGGAGAGTAATCGAGCTGTTCGGCGGCGCGCTTGATCGCGGTGACGATCGGGTCGCGGTTATGGCCGGCATTGGTGCACCACAGTCCCGCGGTGCCGTCGAGTAGCGCGCGGTTGTCGGCGCTGTAGTAATACATGTCCTTGGCGCGGACGATCAGGCGCGGCGAACGCTTGAAGCTGCGATTGGGCGTAAACGGTAGCCAGTAGGATTCGAGATCGTTTGGTGCTGTCACCGCTGCGAGACGCGTTTGGGCCATGTCGCTCACCCTGTCACTCTCCGGCATCGTGCCCGGCATATGCCGGGCAGTTCGATCCTATCGCTTGCCGCTGCGTGATGCGACTGCTACGACCGCGAAATTCCGGATAGGCTCTAGAGAATGGCCGACAAAGCGGAGAAATCTAACAAGCTCAAGCCGCGCCTGCCGCGCGGGCTGGCCGATCGCAGCCCTGGCGAAATCGCGGCCACGCGGCAGATGATCGAGAAGATACGCGCCGTCTACGAGCTTTACGGCTTCGAGCCGGTAGAGACCCCGGCGATCGAATATACCGACGCGCTCGGCAAGTTCCTGCCCGATCAGGACCGGCCGAACGAAGGCGTGTTCTCGTTCCAGGACGACGACGAGCAGTGGCTGTCGCTGCGCTATGATCTCACCGCGCCGCTCGCCCGCTATGTCGCGGAAAACTTCGACACGCTGCCGAAGCCTTATCGCAGCTACCGCGTCGGCACCGTCTTTCGCAACGAGAAGCCCGGCCCCGGCCGCTTCCGCGAATTCATGCAGTTCGATGCCGACACGGTTGGCTCCGCC
>DASSXN010000199.1:0-16193 GCA_035703785.1 Xanthobacteraceae bacterium | reverse complement strand
CATCTCGACCGCGCAGCAGGCGAGACCGAAGGTCATCCACATCAGCGAACCGGTGCGCGCCCAGGTGATCAGGTCATCGGTCGCGGCGACCAGGAAGCCCTTGTCGGCAAGCTCGTTGTTCAGGCCGATAAAGAAAGGATCGTCCGCCCCCACCGGCTTGCCGGTGCGCGGATCGATAATCCCTTTCGGGGCGGGCGCGACCAACGTCCCTGAGGTCTCGCTCAATCCCATTCGAGCGCTCCCTTTTTCCATTCGTAGATAAATCCGACGGTGAGCACCGCCAGGAAAACCATCATCGACCAGAACCCGTACGCGCCGAGCCGGCCGAACGCCGCCGCCCACGGAAACAGGAAGCTGACCTCAAGATCGAAAATGATGAACAAGATGGCGACCAGGTAAAAACGCACGTCAAATTTCATTCGCGCATCGTCGAAGGCGTTAAAGCCGCACTCGTAGGCGGAGAGTTTTTCCGGATCGGGCTGCTTGTAGGCCACCAGGAAGGCGACGACCAGAAGCGCAAGGCTGATTACCGCCGCCACGCCGATAAACACAATGAGCGGCAGATAGGCGAGCAGCAATTGAGCCAGAGATTGACTCATATTGAACCCTTCCGACGGGCAAACGAGGACACCCCCCATATAGGCAAGGTGCCCGGCGCGGCGCTATCCCGCGTGCAACGGACGTGCGCCGATTTGCCCCAAAATCAAGCGGATTCGCGCTGCAGGCCGAATGCCGCGACCCTTAGCGCAGTGCACAAAAAGGTGCAAGGCAGGCTGGTGCATAGCGACCCGCAACACGCTCGGCGATGCCGGTTGTCGCGTCGCATTCTGCCACCACGCATGTTAGGTTCGCGCGACAACCTCCAGACGTCTCGCTTGCAACGCGATCCTGCTCGGCAGGGATCGCGATAGCGACAATCTCCAACAGGTGAACAATGAACGACGCAACTCGGGCTGCGGCAATCCGCGGCGAAGAGCATTGGACCAGCAAACACGACAATGTGAAGCTTTTCGTGTTCGAAAAATGCGGCGGCGATCCGAACAGTGCCGCCGGCACCATCCTCTTCGTTCACGGCTCGTCGATGGCGTCACAGCCGACCTTCGACTTGCAGGTCGACGGACGGCCGGATTCATCGGTCATGGACTGGTTCGCCCGCCGCGGCTTCGACTGCTGGTGCGTGGATATGGAAGGCTATGGGCGCTCGACCAAGGATCGCGATAACAATGCCCCGATTGCACAGGGCGCCGACGACTGCTTCGCGGCCGCGACTTACATTCAGCGGCTCCGCGGCAAGCGGCCATTGCTCGTCTACGGTATTTCATCAGGTGCGCTGCGCGCGGCGTTGTTCGCGCAGCGGCACCCGCAGCTCGTTGCCCGGCTCGCGCTCGACGCCATGGTGTGGACCGGCGAGGGCTCGCCGACGCTTGCGGAGCGGAAAAAGAAACTTCCCGAGTTCAAAGCCAAGAACCGGCGGCCGATTGACAAGGGGTTCATCCATTCGATCTTCGATCGCGATCATCCCGGCACCGCCGAAGAGAAAGTCATCGACGCCTTCGCCGACGCCGTCACCGCGCTCGACAGCTCGGTGCCGACCGGCACCTATGTCGACATGTGCAGCAATCTCCCGGTGGTGGACCCTGAGAAAATTACCGTGCCGACATTGATCATGCGCGGACAGTGGGACGGCATCGCGAGCTTTCAGGATCTGCTCGCCTTCTTCGCCCGCCTGCCGAATCCCGACAAGCATTTCGCGGTGATGCCGGGCATTTCACACGCGAGCTTCCAGCAGAAGAATTATGCGCTCGTCTATCACATCCTGTGGAGTTTCTTCACCCAGCCGGCCCCGATCTATCGGGGGTGATGCGGCCAACAATTGGTCGCATCTGAAACTTTGCCGCTGCGGTTTCGTTGATCCAGGCACAACGGTCCTGGAACGAGCGCACACCAAAGCATGAGACCCAGCGCCGCAATGATCGCAGCCCTGCTGACCGTGGGAGCATTGACCACGCCGGCCTCGACCACCATTGCGGCCAATAGCCAGCACCGCAGCCATTCGTCCCGGCATCACACCGTGGCAAAGCCCCCCGCGCGGATCGCCTGTACCGTACTAGGTTGCCAGCCGATCCCGGCTGCCTGTACGCCGGTACCGGGACGAACCTGGAGCGCGCTGCCGACCGGCTACGACGTGATCGTCTGCCCGCCGGGCGGTCGGCGCTGAAGTGGGCTGCAGCGGTACTAGCTGAAAATATCGTGTGTTTTCAGTAGTATGGCGGGAGCGACGGGGCTCGAACCCGCGACCTTCGGCGTGACAGGCCGACGCTCTAACCAACTGAGCTACGCCCCCGCGGGCGCCGTCGGCAGTTAAGGCTGGCCCTCCGCCAAGTCAAGGATTTAGGGCCTAAACGCGCTATTTCGCAGCGCCTTACCCTTGCCACAGAGCCGAAACAGATAAGGCGGGCATGCAGAAAACATCGGTGGAATGGGCAAAATAGCGTGGTCAGCCGCAGCCGAATCGTTTAACTGCTTCGGCGTGAGCGGCGCTTTTGATGCCACCCGCTTTATTAGAGGAGGGACCCATGTCGGCTAGTAAAACAACCGCGACGACCGTGACATTAAAGCATCTCGCCGCGAGTCTGGCGGAGGACAACGAGCTTTCCAAAAAGCAAGCCGAAGCCATCCTCGGCGGGCTTGTCGGCAACATTGTCAAACACCTGAAAAAGGGCGAGCGCATCCGCATCGGCGGCTTGGGCATTCTGCAAGTAAGAAAACGCGCCGCGCGCATGGGCCGCAATCCGGCGACCGGCGAACCGATTCAAATTAAAGCCAGCAAGAAGGTCGCGTTCCGCGCTTCGAAGGAACTGAAAGAGGCGATCTAATCACCTCCCTCGGCAGATCCGCATTTCGGGATCTGGCGTCGCTCACCGCCCGTGTGCCGTCGCAAACAAAATTGCGATGGCCGCGGGTGTTTTTATTTTGGTGCCTATCGCCCGCTGCCGAGTGATTTTCGGGACACTGCCTAGATCAGTCTCTTTTTTGCGAAGGCTCTGCCTGAGTGCGATTTGAGGTATTTCTCGAATTCTAAAGCCCTGTATTTGTCAGGAAATGCTGAATACCAAATCAACTGCCAGGGAGCGAACTTGGCGGTGTGAGTCGAATTCCGACCGTTATGATCAGCCATTCGCTGCTTCAAGTTAGCCGTGGCACCAATGTAGTCCTGCTCCGGCGAAGTGCAGCTGCAGATTATGTAAACGTACCACACAATATAGAGCCCCAGTCCGTCTTCGCTTTCGCTTTGCTCAAGCTTCGCCGGACACGCTTCGTCCAAACGGTCTCCCCGTGGCTGCGCCACGCGTAGCCCGTTAGGGCGAAGCGTGGTGGGCGGTGAAGGTCTCGAACCTCCGACCTTCTGCGTGTAAAGCAGACGCTCTACCAGCTGAGCTAACCGCCCTTCACGGCGAGATGTATCCCCGCATCGCGCCGACGCGCAAGCGCGTTGCCACATTGTTGTTGCGGCCCGATCACACACAGCGGCAAACATCTGCGCACAACCCGATTGAAGCGGCCGGGCGGCGGACAGTGCGGGCAAAATATGAGATAAGATTTACCAAGTGGCGACGGGCCGGATGCCCGCAAATGGGGGGGACCAGGGGGACCATGATCCGGATATCGATGTTGTCGATCGCTTTCGTCTTCGCGGCGGCGGCCGCAGCTGCCCAACAATTCCCGCCGCAGCCGCCGCCCGCTGCGAACCAAGGCAACGACCGCGAGCGCGCCGCCTGCCACCCGGACGTCACCAGGTTTTGCCAGGCCCAGCTGCAGGTCAATCCCAATGACACGCTGGGTATACTGGGTTGTTTGCAGGCCAACCGGCCGAAGATCAGCCACGCCTGCCAGCAGGTTCTTGCCAGCCACGGCCAGTAAAGCCGCCGCTTCAAATTTTCGGAAGTTGAATTCGAGCGCTAGCGCCAGCGCAGGACGGTCGACTATTCGGCCTGCGTTTCGAGTACCGCTTCTGCGGTGCTGCGCTCCACGTGTTCGGCCAACCGTACCCAGGACTGGGCCAAGGTCAGCCATAGCATCTTGTCCTGATCGTCTTCAGCCAGCCGCGCCATGGCGACACATTCCTCGGCGTAGCGGCGATGCTCGAGCGTCGTCCCCATGATACTCCCCCGGGTGGACCCAACGGCGGTACCGATTTGAATCGACGACTGCGGCGCAGGCGGGATCAGGGTCGGGCGGAACTCGGGCGAACACCGCAAAAAACAAGGTGATTGGAACCGCTGTCGAAGCGTAGTGGCTACAGCTACGAGCCGCTTTGGAGCCGCGCATAAATCTCATGGCTCATTTGGAAATCAATCAGACATCACACTCACGTGAACGGAATCGCATCCAGAACAACGGAAACATCAGTAGATTGCCATGCGATTTCGGATTAGCTGCACTGCACCAATTTTATTGCGATGCAGTAAAATAACCCCATATTTCTCCTGTGATTCCGGCCAAATGCCGGAGAAAGGACGAAACCCATGTTGTCGCCTGTTATTCGCTTTTTCCAAAGCTGGAAGCGATATGGGCTCGCCGTGCAGGAACTTTCCCAGTTGAGCGACCGTGAATTGGCCGACATTGGAATTACCCGCAGCGACATCCCCCGTATCGCCTGGGAACAATCGCACCAGGCCTGATCGGCTATAGCGATCGCCTTGACGCAGCGCCCGGCGCAAAGCCGGGCGCTGCGCTTTTTTGAGCCCGCTTACGAGCGGCGTCACCGCCGGCCAAAACCAGACCACCTTCTGCGTCGCTTAGAGCGCGATGGCTTTGCCTTTCTCCGGAACGACCACCTTGGTTGCGTGGCCACGCATTGCGGCGACGAATTTGTCGGCCGTCGCATCAATGATCGGAAACGAGCCATAGTGGCACGGGATCACGGCATCGAGCTTAAAGAAGCGCTTGACCGCCATCGCCGCCGTAGCCGCGCCCATCGTGAAACGATCGCCGATCGGCACCATGGCAATGCGCGGCTGGTGGATTTCGGCAATGAGCGCCATGTCGGAGAAAATATCGGTGTCGCCCAGGTGATAGACGGTGGGCTCACCCGGCGCTTTGATGATCGCCCCGCAAGGATTGCCGAGATACACCGACGCGCCGTCGACCATCTCGCCTGAGGAATGGTCGGCGCGCACCAGCGAAACCGTAAAACCACCGAGATCGGTCGTGCCGCCGGTATTCATCGGATTGAGGTTTTGCAGTCCCTTCGAAACGAGCCACATGCCAAGATCGTAATTTGTCGTCACCGTCGCGCCGTTCGAGCTCGCGATGTCGAGCGTGTCGCCAACATGATCGCCGTGGCCGTGCGTCAGCACGATATGTTTGACGCCTTTGCTCGCGGCCGCTTTGTCGGAGACGAAAGCGGGATTGCCGGTGAAGAATGGATCGATCAGGACCGCGTGGCCGGCAAAGTCGAGGCGAAAGGCGGAGTGACCATACCAGGTGATTTGCATGGCGGGACCTTGAGTTGCGGATGCTGGACGCACTCAACAATAATCGCGCAGCACCTTCCGGAAAAGCGCGCCTCGCAGTCGGCGTTGTCGCGCCGGTTCCGCGTCCGTGCTAACGGCAGCGCATGCCCGTTTTTTCGCTTGCCGATGCCATCGCAGTGCTGCCGCCGCGCGGCGCGCTGATCGGTCTTGATCTTGGCAGCAAGACCATCGGGGTTGCCGCCAGCGATCCCGACCGGCGGGTCGCGGCGCCGGTCGAAACCATCTCGCGCCAACGTTTCAACCTCGATGCGCGGCGCATCCTCGATCTCGCCGCGGAGCGCCGCGCCGCCGGCCTCGTGCTGGGCTTGCCGATCAACATGGACGGCTCGGAAGGTCCGCGCGCACAGGCAACTCGCGCTTTTGCCCGCAATCTGGCGCGGCTGACCGAGCTGCCGATCGCGTTATGGGACGAACGCTTATCGACCGCGGCCGTCGAGCGCGCGCTGATTGCGGCCGATGCGAGCCGCGCCAAGCGCAAGAAGGTGATCGATCAGCACGCCGCCGCTTACATCCTCCAAGGCGCTCTCGATCGGCTGTCGCGCGGACGGCCAAGTCAACCGTAGAAGACCGGCGCGGGAGCGGCTGACAAGCCTGGTTCCCGGCGTCTGCAGTTTCCGGTGCATCGCCACAGGCGCAAGGCCAGTCCGCACTTGCCGCGACATGCCGATTGGGCCTATAGCAAGGCTTTGATGACCAAGGCGCAGCCCCCGACGCGGCACATCAATTCGATCAATGACCTCACCAATAAGGAGATCGAAACGGTCTTCGAGGTCGCGCAGGGGTTTTTAAAGGAACTCGCCGACGATCACATTTCCTACCGGATCGGACGCAGCACCGATCTCGCCTCGAAATTCATCCTCGCCAGCCTTTTTTACGAACCATCGACCCGGACGCGGCTGTCGTTCGAAAGCGCCATGCTGCGGCTTGGCGGCGCCAATATCACCAGCGCCGACCCGGCGGTCAGTTCCGCCGCAAAGGGCGAGAGCCTCGCCGACACGATACGGGTGATTTCGAATTACGCCGATATCGTCGTCATCCGCCATCCGCGCGACGGGGCGGTGCGGCTGGCGGCCGAATATGCGCAGATCCCGGTGATCAATGGCGGCGACGGCAGCCACGAGCATCCGACCCAGACGCTGTGCGATCTTTTCACGCTGCGGTCGAAGAACAAGAACTTGCGCAATATGAAGATCGCCATTTCTGGCGATCTCAAGGGCAGCCGCACCATCCATTCCTTCGTCTACGCGCTGGCGCGCTTTGGCGCCACGATTGAACCCCTCCCCGCGCCGGGAATGGAATTGCCCGCGCATGTCGATCGCCGGCTGCGCGAAGAATTTCACAGCCGCATGGTATCGAAGGACGCTGGACAAGGCGGCGCCATCGACGCGCTCTACGTCACCTCCGACCAGCCGCATCAGCTCTCGCTCTATGCCGAACCGGAAATCGACGGAGTGGTGTTGCAGAAAAAGATCGACGCCGTCTATGTCACCCGCTTCCAAAAGGAGCGATGGACTGAGAAGGAGCGGCCCTATCCGCGCATCGATGCCAAGTTTCTTGGCGAGCCCAAATATTCGGAAGCGAGCGTCATGCACCCCCTGCCCCGGGTCAACGAACTCGATGCCTCGCTCGATACCGACCGCCGCGCGATCTATTTCCAGCAAGCCGCCTACGGCGTTCCGGTGCGTATGGCGCTGATCTCGCTACTCTTGCATTTGCACAAGAACAAATCGCTGCACAAATTCCCGGGCGGCTTCGCCAAGCCCGAGTATCTGCTCTATTGCCAGCCGATCGGCACCGGACTGCACTGTGCCAACCCAAACTGCATCACGGCCGATCCCGCCGAAAGCCAATATGCGGCGAATAAGTTTTACATCGTTGAGGAGCCACATCGGCATGACGTGAGATTGCGCTGCCTCTACTGCGAAAGCGATATCGACGTTCCGGCTGAAACGACTGCGGACTCCTTGGTCGTCGCCGATATCGTGCGAAAGACGTTCACGCCGGGGCTCGCCACGCTGACCAAAGCGCCGGCCGAAAAACGCAAGCATTTCGTGATCTATCGTAACGAGTCGGAAGCGGTAGCGGCGGGATTTGCTCCGCGCGAGGCGAGCGCCGGCAGGGTGCGAATGGGATAATCGGATACGGTCTGGCCCGCCGACTCGCACCACAATGAGCGGACATGCAGTCACCTGTGCTCCAATATGCCGCGGCGCTGATTTTCGGCTATCTCTGCGGCTCGATACCGTTTGGCGTGCTTTTGACTCGCTTTGCCGGCGCACCTGATCTGCGCAGCGTCGGCTCGGGCAATATCGGCGCCACCAATGTGCTGCGCACCGGACGCAAATTCTTGGCCGCGGCGACGCTCGCCGGCGATATTCTTAAAGGTACCGTTGCTGTCGTCCCGATCGGCTTTGTCTTTGGCCGCGACGCAGCGCTTTATGCCGCGCTGGGTGCTTTCCTCGGCCATTTGTTTCCTGTTTGGCTCGGATTTAAAGGCGGCAAAGGCGTCGCCACCTATATCGGCCTGTTGCTCGGCCTCGCGCTGTGGCTACCGCTGATCGCATTTTGCCTGATCTGGATCGCGATTGCGGCGGCCTCGCGCTACTCCTCGCTCGCCGCGCTCATCGCAACGGCAGCAACGCCCGTGGTGCTGTGGTGGAACGGCAATCTGCCGGAAGCAAAATTGTTTCTGCTCTTATCCGCGCTGATCTGGCTGACGCACCGCGGCAATATCGCGCGGCTTGTCAGCGGCACCGAACACCCGATCGGCGGCACCTGATCCGTCATCCTGAGGTGCGAGCGCAGCGAGCCTCGAAGGATGAACGGCCAACCGAAATCGGTCTTCCGATTTCGGATCATAATTGTCCAAGTCGGCGATAGCTGCCGTCGCCCTTCGGGGGCCGCTCCGCGGCCCCACCTCAGGGTGACGAAAACAGGCTGCGGAGACGGTCCGCAGCCCTGCGGCGGCTAGTCCGGCACGCGTTACTCCGCCGCGACAACGGCGGCCGGCCGGACCGGAGCGCCATGGGTGTGTGGAATCTTGTCGGCGAACACTTCGACAAAATGATCGGTCTCGCCGGGCGAGGCGTGCAGCCGCAACGCCTCGTCGAAATATGTGCGCGCTGCGGGATCTTTAGCGACCCGCGCCATGATCCGGCGATAACGCCAAATCAGCCGCAACCACTGCGAACAAACTTTGATGAAATCGGCAAGCCGCCACGGATAAAACACCAGCGGATGAAGAACCGGCATGCCGTAACGCCGCTGCGTTCGCAGTTTGCGGCGCAAGAAGCCGAACTGCAGTGGATGGACGCCTTCGATGCGGGCGGCGCCGGAAAAGATCGTCAGCGAATCCAGAACCTTGGTGCGATTGATGCCGGAAACGATCGCCCGCCGCATGATCGTCTCGACATGCTCGTCGGTGTAGTAACGCCGCCAGGCATCGGCATAGACCCCGATCCAGGTTTCTTTCGACATCAGCGGGTGACCGGTGCAAGCGTGTTCCAGATCGTATTTGTTCATGTCGGGGTCCATCGGCACTCCGCGCATGAACAGTTTCTTGTGATCCTCCGAACCCGGCAGCGGCGTTAAATAGAAGAATTCCAGAATATCAACCGGCAACTCTTTCTTGATGATCTCGATATCGCGTGCGATCGATGCCGGCGTGTCGGTCGGGAAGCCGAGAATGTAGCCGGCATAGGTCATCACCTTTTGGCCGCGCCACGCCAGCAGCATGTCGCGATATTCCCAGATCTTGTTCTGCCGTTTCTTCGTCCCCATCAGCGATTCCGGATTGATGTTCTCCAATCCGATGAACACCGCGGTGCAGCCGGCGCGCGCCGACTTTTCAATAAAACCGGGAATGCGGTGGCACAGCGTATCGACCTGAAGCAGGAGCCGGATGTTGAATCCTTGGCGCTCGCGCAGCTCGATCAGACGATCGAGGATCGATTCCCAATTGCGGTTGCGGGCGAAATTGTCGTCGGTGATGAAGAAACGCGTGATCCCCTGCGTCGCGTTGGCGCGCACGATCGCCTCGACATCGTCGGGCGTGCGATAGCGGGACTTGCGGCCTTGCACATTGATGATCGTGCAGAAGCTGCACTGAAACGGGCAGCCGCGCCCGGCGTCGAAACTGGAATAATGTCCGGCGACGCGGCTCACGACGTCGCGCGGCAGAATCGGATAGACGGCGGCCGCCATTTCCGGAAGGTCGGTGAGATAATTGTAGATCGGCTTCGATTTTCCCGCGGCGACATCGCGCAAAACTTCGGCCATGCGGCCTTCGGCCTCGCCGGCGAACAGCGTAATGCCGAGATCGAGCGCGTCCTTAAGATCGCTCGGCAGTTCGGGCAGCATCGCGATGCAGCCGGAGATGTGAAAACCACCCATCACCACCGGCAGTTCGTGCGCGCGGAATTGCCGGCCGAGATCGAGCGCGCGAGGAAACTGGTTGGATTGCACGCCGATCAGTCCGACCATCCCGCCGCCGCTTGCGCGAATGCGCTTGGCGACACCGGCAACGTCGACGATCGTATTGCACTCGTCGCAGGCTTCGACTTCGATCTCGACGTCCGGGCCGAGCGTGCGGGCGCGCGCGCATTCCTGCACCAAGCCATAGACGCTCGCCAGGCTGTTCGACGGTAACGTCGAGCGCCGCCATTGAATGACGTAGCCGTCCTGGTCGTAGTGCGACGGTTTGATCAGGACGACGCGAAAAGCCCGCCTCGACGTGCTAGCGCGCAAGATACCCCCGCCCTGTTGTCATCCCTGCGGCAGCCCCGACTGTGAGGGTTTGCCGCGTGTTTTGCAACATATGAGTTCGGTTCCATCTTGGCGGTAAGGCGGCAACTGGACCGAGCATTCGGGGTTGGGGTGCGCGAGACCATAGAACCGATACGTTTGTCGGATGAGCAGCGGCTCGACTGGCTGCGGCTTATCCGCAGTCAGAATGTCGGCCCGCGCACATTTCGCGCGCTGCTCAACCATTTCGGCGGAGCACGCGCGGCGCTTGAGGCGCTGCCGACGCTGGCGCGCCGCGGCGGCGGCACAACGGCCCCGCAAATTTGCTCCCGCGAACAGGCGGAGCAGGAGATCGACGCGTGCCGTCAGCTCGGTGTTGCGCTGGTCGCGCTCGGCGAAGCCGATTATCCGCACCGGCTGCAAATGATCGATGACGCGCCGCCCTTGATCGCGATCCGCGGCAATACCGCCGTGCTGGCGATGCCGCTGGTCGCGATCGTCGGCTCGCGCAATGCGTCGGCCGCCGGCGCGAAGATCACCGAGCGGCTCACGCGCGGGCTTTGTGCGGCGGGATTCGCTATTGCATCGGGCCTTGCGCGCGGCATCGATGCCGCCGCGCACCGCGCCAGCACAGCGACGGGTACTGTGGCCGTTCTCGCCGGCGGCCAGGATCGCGTTTATCCGCCCGAACACGCAAGCCTCCTCGATGAGATCCTGCGGACCGGGCTGGCGTTAACTGAAATGCCGCTCGGCTGGGAGCCGCGGGCCCGGGACTTTCCGCGCCGCAATCGGCTGATCTCGGGGGTGTCTCTTGGCGTCGTCATCGTTGAAGCGGCGAAGCGTTCCGGTTCGCTGATCACCGCGCGCCTCGCGCTTGAACAGGGCCGCGAAGTCTTTGCCGTGCCGGGCTCCCCGCTCGATCCGCGCGCCGAAGGCACCAATAGCTTGATCAAGCAAGGCGCTACCCCGGTCACCGAGGCCGACGATGTCGTATCCGTGCTGCGGCCGATCATTGGCGCCGATCTTCCCGCGCGCGAGGAAGACACCGACGAACATGAAAAATCGCAAGTCGAGCCGGCGCCCGATGAGCGAACGCGCGTCATCGCGCTGTTAAGCCCGACACCGGTCTCGCTCGATGACCTGATCCGGCTGTCCGGCACTTCGCCGCGCATCGTGCGCATGGTGCTGTTGGAGCTTGAAATCGCGGGCCGGATCGAGCGCCACGGCGGCGGTCTGGTGTCGCTGATTTAAAGCACGATCCCGGCACCGATCGCGAAGCGAAGGAGCCCCAAACTCCCCAAGTTGTGTCGATTTTAAAGTCTTTACATCGCGCGACCGGGTGTGATGGCGGTCACAGACCGGGGGCTTGTAGCGTGCAAAATAAGGTAGCAGCGCAGAGGTGGCTCACCCGCCTCGCGTCGCGAGAACATAACGGGTGGGGAGCGTCAAATGAGTCACTTTCTCAATGTCGCAAATCAGCGGCCGATGGTCCGCGTTACGGTTCAAGTCATTCTCGCATTTTGCTGTGCAGCACCACTCGTATTGTTGTTTTCAAGTGTTGTGGCCTATGGCGTGCACGCATTAATGCATTGAGCCACGCGACCAAAATCTATTGAGTCACGCGACCAAAATATGTTGAGCCGCGCGACTATCGGGCGCGGCCCGCCAAATTCAACACGCTTTCTCTTTTCCACCTGCTACGTCGTAGCACTTCAGGTTGCCGATGCTTCCCCCGAAATGCGTAGCATGGGAAAGCGTCAGCGCTACGGTTACTGCGAGCATTGCTGCCACCGTCCCGAGAAAGGCGGTCGGACGAGGTAGATTTTGCTTCATGAGCCCCACTCCCCCGATTGGCTCATTTGTACTCCTAGCACATTAACCGAATGTGGCAAAAGCGCAACGATCAAGCAAAATCGCTCGCCGGGGCGGCGGCGCGGCCACGCGCTGCCCTAACGCTTGATGAGCTGATCGGCTTCGAGTCGCGCCATTTCGAGGATTTGACGCAACGTATCGAGCCCGTTGCGACGCGCGATCTCGGCAAGCTCCTGCGTCAAAGAGGCAATATATTGCGCCGCCTGATCCGACGTTTCCTCGCTCGCTGGCGCGTCCATTTCGGCCCCTGATTATTCCGTACCGCGCGACCGCACGCGGAAGATGTCCCGCCGCAAACAGTCGCACCGTCAGGGCTTTAGGTCCTTAAAACTGTCTATACTTCAACGTTATGGTTGACAACTACGCAATCAGAGCGTGTACCAGCGTGTAATCGGCCGCCGCCCTGATTACTCCGCAATGCGAGGCTATTTCCGCGCCTCTTTTCCACCGGTAACGATTTGACAGGCAGGGGTGCATTACCCATGTTCCCGGCGGCCTGTAAGCTGCGACTTGAGCGTGGAATTGGCAAAAAGCTAGAAAAATCATTGAGCTAACATGGATCTTGTACTGGTGGAGTCGCCCGCCAAGGCGAAAACGATCAATAAGTATCTCGGTAAGGGCTACGAAGTCCTGGCCTCGTTCGGCCATGTCCGCGACCTCCCCGCCAAAAGCGGATCGGTCGAGCCCGATGCCGATTTTCGCATGATCTGGGAGGTCGATCCCAAGGCGCAGAAGCGCCTGAACGACATCGCCCGGGCGGTCAAAGACGCCGATAAGCTGATCCTGGCGACCGACCCCGATCGCGAGGGCGAGGCGATCTCCTGGCACGTCTTGCAGGTCCTCAAGGAGAAAAAGGCGCTCAAATCCCAGCCGGTCGAGCGCGTGGTATTCAACGCCATCACCAAACAGGCGGTCACGGATGCGATGGCGCATCCGCGCAAGATCGACCAAGCCCTGGTAGACGCCTATCTGGCGCGCCGGGCACTGGATTACCTCGTCGGCTTCACGCTGTCGCCGGTGCTCTGGCGCAAGCTGCCGGGCGCGCGTTCCGCCGGCCGCGTCCAATCAGTCGCCTTGCGGCTGGTCGCCGACCGCGAACTGGAAATCGAAAAATTCGTTCGGCAGGAATATTGGTCGCTGATCGCCACGCTGGCGACGCCGCGCAACGAAACGTTCGAGGCGCGGCTCGCCGGCGCCGACGGCAAAAAACTGCAGCGTCTGGACATCGGCTCCGCGACGGAAGCCGAAGCGTTCAAGCAGGCGCTCGAAACCGCCACCTTCACCGTCACCTCGGTTGAAGCCAAGCCGCTCAAGCGCAACCCCTACCCGCCGTTCACGACATCCACTTTGCAGCAGGAAGCAAGCCGCAAGCTCGGCTTTGCGCCGGCGCATACGATGCGCGTGGCGCAGCGGCTCTATGAAGGCGTCGACATCAATGGCGAGACCGTCGGTTTGATCACCTATATGCGAACCGACGGCGTCGAGATGGCCGAAGAAGCAATCGGCGCGATCCGGCGGGTGATCGAGAGCGATTACGGCCGCGACTACGTTCCGTCGGCGCCGCGCCGTTATCAGACCAAGACGAAGAATGCGCAGGAAGCGCATGAAGCCATCCGTCCGACCGAGCTGCCCCGCCGCCCCAGCGAGACCAAGCGCTTTCTCGATCAGGATCAGGCAAAACTGTACGAGCTGATCTGGTTGCGCAGCGTGGCGAGCCAGATGGAATCGGCCGAGCTCGAGCGCACCACCGCGGACATCGAGGCCAATGTCGGCGGACGCCGTTTGGAGCTGCGCGCCACCGGTACGGTAGTGAAGTTCGACGGCTTTCTTGCGCTTTATCAGGAAGGGCGCGACGAAGACCCCGAAGATGAAGATGCACGCCGCCTGCCGCAAATGTCGGCCGGAGAGCAGCTTGCCAAGAAGTCGATCGCGGCCGACCAGCACTTTACCGAACCGCCGCCGCGCTATTCCGAGGCCTCGCTGGTCAAGCGTCTGGAGGAGCTCGGCATCGGCCGGCCGTCGACCTACGCCTCGATCCTGCAAGTGCTCAAGGACCGCAAATATGTCCGGCTCGACAAACGGCGGCTCTACCCAGAGGATCGCGGCCGCATTGTCGTCGCCTTCCTCGAAAGCTTCTTCGCCAAATATGTCGAATACGACTTCACGGCGCGTCTGGAAGAACAGCTCGATCTGATCGCCGACCGTGAAATCGACTGGCGCGAAGTGTTGCGCGATTTCTGGCGCGATTTCATCGCCGCAATCGACGAGACCAAGGACTTGAAAATATCCGCGGTGATCGACGCATTGGACAGCCTGCTCGCGCCGCATTTGTTTCCGCCGCGCGCCGACGGCGGCGATCCGCGGCAATGCCCGAATTGCGGCAATGGCCGGCTGTCACTCAAGTTGAGCAAGTTCGGCGCTTTCATCGGCTGCTCCAATTATCCCGAGTGCCGCTATACGCGCCCGCTGTCGATTCCGGCCGACGGTTCGGCCGATATCGGCACCAAAGTCCTCGGCCAGGATCCGGAATCGGGCCTCGAGGTGACGCTGCGCAGCGGCCGCTTTGGTCCCTATGTGCAGCTTGGCGAAGCGGTCAATGGCGAGAAGCCGCGCCGTGCCGGGCTGCCCAAAGGAACGGTGCCCGATCAAGTCGATCTGCAGCGCGCACTCGCTCTACTCTCGCTGCCGCGCGAAGTTGGCCGCCATCCCGAGGACGGCGAGCCGATCCGCGCCGGCATTGGCCGGTTCGGGCCCTACGTTCAGCATGGCAAGACCTACGCCAATCTCGAATCGCCGGAAGAGGTATTCACGATCGGTCTCAATCGGGCGGTGACGCTCATTGCCGAGAAGCGCGCCAAGGGCTCGCGCGGACGCCGCTTCGGCGCCGATCCGGGCCGGCCGCTGGGCGATCATCCGGTCAAAGGCGGCGCGGTCGTTGCGAAGAACGGCCGCTATGGCCCCTATGTCAGCCACAACGGCGTCAACGCGACGCTGCCGGCCGACAAGACGCCGGAGACCGTGACGCTTGACGAAGCGGTGGCTCTGATCGACGCCCGCGCGGAGCGCAACGCGCCCGCGCCGCACGCGCGCCCGCGCCGAACCAAACGGCCGTCGCCGGGAACCGCGAGACATATCAAGGCGTCATCGAAACGACCGCCGGGAAGCGCCCCAAAGCGCCCCGCGCATAATCCACGCAAGACGACGCAAGCTGCCGAATAATCTTCACGCACTGCGCCGCGGGCCGAATTGGCCGGCGAGCCGCCCATGAGACAAGTGCCCTCAAGACGCCTGCCTTCACGCGAGGAACTTGTCGACTTCATCCGCGAACGCAGCGGCAAGGTCGGCGTTCGCGAAATTGCGCGCGCCTTCGGCGCCAAGAATGCCGATCGTGCCGCACTCAAGCGTATGCTGCGCGATTTGGCCGATGAAGGCCGCATCGATCGTCAGCGCAAACGATTGCATCACGCCGGCACTTTGCCGCCGGTCGTTCTTGCGGACGTCACCGGCCGCGACAGTGACGGCGAGCTCGTGGCCCGACCGACCGAGTGGGACGAAGAGGCCCACGGCGCGCCGCCGGTCATCCGCATCCATACGCCGCGTCGCGCCCGCCCCGACGAGATCGCAGGCGTCGGCGACCGCGCGCTCCTGCGCATCGAGCGATCCGCAAACGAGGAAACAAGCGGACGCGTCATAAAACTTATCGATCGCGCCAAACATCGCGCGCTCGGTGTTTTCCGCGCGCTCGCGGGCGGCGGCGGCCGGCTGGTCCCGATCGACAAGAAGCAACTCGGCCGCGAACTTGCGATTGCCGCCGAGGCGGCAGCGGGCGCGTTAGATGGCGATCTCGTTGCGGTCGAGGTGAGTCGGCACGGGCGATTTGGCCTCCCGAGCGGCCGCGTCGTGGAGCGGCTCGGCTCGCTCAAGACCGAGCGCGCCGTGAGCCTGATCGCTATTCACGCCCACGACATTCCGCATGTCTTCACACGTGCCGTGCTTGCCGAAGCGGACGCGGCGCATGCGGCTTCCGCAGCCGGTCGCGAA
>DASSXN010000146.1:0-4808 GCA_035703785.1 Xanthobacteraceae bacterium | reverse complement strand
ATGCAAGCCCTGGTGCAGCATACGGCGGACCAACATGAGGCGGTGACGGCATTTCTCGAGAAGCGCAAGCCGGAATTCCGGGGCGCATGATCATTTTAGGTGCTCGGTACTCGCTAAATCTGGCAGGAGGAGAGTCATATGCGCGCATTTAGGTTTGAACCCCTGACTCTGCCGCCGGAAGCCGACGCTATGCGGCGCAAGGTGCGCGCTTTTCTCGATGACGAACGGACGCATCGGCGTTACGCAGCGCACCGCACGTCATGGTCTACCTTTGATCCCGAGTTCAGCCGGCGCGCGGCGGTCGCCGGCTTTATCGGGATGACGTGGCCCCGGAAATATGGCGGCGGCGAATATTCCAACCTCGAGCGGTTCGTGGTGACTGAAGAGATGCTGGTGGCAGGAGCGCCTGGCGGCGCGCACTGGATCGCCGATCGGCAATCCGGACCGCAAATTCTCAAGCATGGCAGCGAACGCGCCCGCGAAGTGATCCTGCCGCGCATCGCGGCCGGGGAATGCTATTTCGGCATCGGCATGAGCGAGCCCGATTCCGGATCGGATTTGGCGGCGGTTCGCACCAAGGCCGAAAAATGCGAAAACGGGTGGGTAATCAACGGTGCCAAGATCTGGACGTCCAACGCACACCGGGTCCACTACCTTATCGTGCTGGCGCGCACGGAGCCGCTCGGCCAGGATCGCCACGCCGGTCTGTCGCAGTTCATCGTGGACACGGCCTCCGAAGGCATCGAAATACGGCCGATCCTAAATCTGGTGGGGGGACACGAATTCAACGAAGTGTTCTTCCGGAACTGCTTTGTCCCGGATGATATGATGATCGGAAAGCCGGGCGAAGGATGGACGCGCGTCACTGGCGAACTGGCATTCGAGCGTGCCGGTCCAGACCGCTTCATGTCGGATATCAGGTTGCTAATCGAGCTTATCGACAAGGTTGGGCGCGCGCCGAACGAACGGCAGGCCATCGAGATCGGCCGTTTCGCGGCGCACTTTGCCGCGCTGCGGAGGATGTCGTCCTCCATCGCAGGCCTGCTGGAGCGCGGCGAAAGCCCAATCACCGAGGCCGCACTGGTCAAGGATGTCGGCACCGCCTTCGAACGCGAGATTCCGGAAATCGTGCGAAAGCTGTTGCCGGTGGAGTCCAGCCTCGACGATGATGACGAATATTCTCAGGCTCTGGCGCACGTTCTCCTGCATGCGCCATCGTTCACGATCCGCGGAGGCACGCCGGAAATCCTGCGCGGCATGATCGCGCGCGGCCTAGGCCTGCGGTGAGAGGGTGACATCGATGGAAGACATATCGGCAATCGTGCTCGAACAGGCCGACCGGCTGTTCCAGCAATATGTCAACAAGAACATTCTGGCGGAAGCTGACCACGGCAAGTGGCCAGCTCCGCTTTGGGCCGCGCTGGAGGATGCCGGCCTCCCGTTGGCGCTGGTGCCGGAAGCTGCGGGGGGCGTGGGCCTTGAAGCCGGCGTGGCGGCTAATCTCATTCGACGCGCCGCCTTTTATTCGGTGCCGCTTCCGCTGGCTGAGACGATGATCGCCAATCGACTTTGGGTCGATGCAGGTGGCGATGCGATGGATGGAGCGACGACGCTCGCTCCCGTAAATCCGCAGGATCGCTTGACCGTCACGCCAACTGCCGGTGGCGTGGTGCTACACGGTACGGCGCATCATGTGCCGTGGGGAGGGCAGGCGTCGACCGCGCTGGTGTTCGCTCGCGATGCAAGCGGCAAAGGATTTCTTTGTCGCGTGCTTCCCGCACAAGTCCGCGCCAAGAGGATGCGCCGCAACGTCGCCTATGAGCCGCGCGGCGATATGGAGTTCGACGGCGTGCAGTTGCCTGCAAGCGGCGTTCGCCCAGCCCCGGATTACCTTGATGCGGACGGGTTGATGGCGTTTGGAGCGGCCATCCGGGCTCAGCAGATGATTGGGGGCATGGAGCGCTGCATGGACTACGCTTTGACCTATGCCAACGAGCGGGTGCAGTTCGGCCGCCCAATCGGAAAATTTCAGGCGGTTCAGCATATGTTGGCGGTTGCTGCGGGACATTTTGCGGCGGCTTCCGCGACGGCCGACACCTTGTTCGAATCGGAACGCTTGGGTGACGACGAGTTTGCCGTTGCGATCGCCAAGTCTCGGTGCGGCGAAGCCGCCGGGCTGGTCGCCGCAGTCTGCCATCAGGTTCACGGCGCCATGGGTTTTACCCAAGAGCATCCGCTGCATTTCGCAACCCGTCGCCTGTGGGCGTGGCGCGACGAATGGGGCGCTGAATCCTATTGGCAGGAACGGATCGGTCGGACGATCTGCGCGGCGGGCGGCGATGGCTTCTGGCCCCTTGTCGCCGATCGAAGGAGCGCGACCGGGTCGCTTAAATCGACGACGGCGGAGTGAGATAGCGCTGCGTGACATCGTGCAGTAATGCCACGATGTCTTTTTCCCGCCGGGCGATATCATCGAGAATGCCGGATACGGCCACTGTCAACGCGCGGTCGCGGCCGTCGATGCCGTCCGGCAGGGGGACGGCGATGGAACCTGCTCCAGGGGTAACAAGACCGGTCGAGAAGAAATAACCGTCTCGACGAGTTTGCCTGACGTTTTCGAGGACCTGATTAATCTCGACGCGAGACTGCCCCGAGGCAGCTTCGGCGTTGGTGCGCGTGCACAGGGCTCGTATTTCATTATCGGTGCACTTTGTCAGTAACGCGAAACCGGTCGCTGACCAGACCACGAGCCGGCGCGTTCCATGCGGGACGTGGAAGCGCATCGCCGATCGCGCCTGGAGCACATGAATATATTGCGAGAAAATCCCGTTGCGCGCGGCGACGATGACGGTATCGCCGGTCTTGTGCGAGATTTCCTCCAGCATCCTGATCAGGCTGCCGTTTCTTACCGGCCCCTTGTCCAGCCACGTGCCCAACAGAGTCACCCGCGGCGACGGAAGGAAGCTCCGGGTCTCTGGCAAGTAATCCATGTAGCCTAGATCGACGAGACAATTCAGGAGAATCGACGTGGAGGATTGCGGAAATGAAAGACGCTCCGCGATCTCCGCGACCCGCGCCTCGCGCTGAATCTCATCGAAAAATTCCAGAATCCTGAGGACCCGTCCTGCAGATTTCACGGAGCCCGTCGCTGGCGGACCGTAGCTTGTCGCTTCGGTGACTTGGCCGTCATGGGGAGGAGGCGTTTTGATGTTTCTCTTCGGCATTTTCATGAATCGAAAAAACGTAATCCGAATCCCAATACGGTCGGCTACCCAGTACGCGTACGAGTGACCAAGACAATGTTCGCAAAGCGGCTGCGGCGCAATGGACTTTCTGCATTAGCGCAACTAGCCAATTTGCCCGCTAATAGCGGACCGGCCGACGCCGGGCGAATCAGGCGGTACGGAGCCCCAGCCGAGGCGGCCACCATGTCAGCCAAATGTCTGGCGCTCAGGAGCGCGCCGGCGAGCACGCGATCCAGGCCTGCGGCGCCCATCGGATAGACGACGAGAAGCGAGCTCAGAACCAGCGGCGTCGCCGCGTAGACGACCGGGCTCGTCGCAAGCGGCGAGCCGGGGTGACGGAAAATGCAACGAACCGGCTCGCTGGCGCTATGTCCGTGCGGCTCGTCCGGCGGCTCGTTGCGGACGATGCGCCTGGGCGATTGACTCGGTTTTCACAACATGATGAAATATTTTTCATGGATATGGAATCTGCCAGTCGCACGTTGGGGCTGGCTGACCCTGTTCATCACCTACGACGATTTCTGGCGCAGGTTCAATCTCGAAGCAGGCCAGCCGCAATGGCTGACGGACGAAGGATTCGCCTCGATGGAGGCGCGGCGCGCCAATCGGGATGCGGTGATGGGGGCCATCGCCGCAGGGCTGCAGGGCTCCAGCGCGCGGGATTGGATGAGCCGCCTGGTACCGCTCGGTGTGGTGGCCGCCGAAGTGGGTACGCTAGAGCACGCCTTGACGAGTGAGCAGACACGGGCCCGCAACATGGTCGTCGAAAATCGCGGCTCCGGGCGGGACGATCCGCGCGATCGGCAATCCCGTGAAGACCGGCGCGGCCGGGGCGTTCCGGCCGCCGCGGCTGCTCGGCGAGCACCACGACCTCCTTTCACCGGCCGCGACGTCATGAGCGTACGTACGAGGCAGCAGCGGTGTTCAATGTCGAAAGCGCCGATCCGCGCGGCGAATGCCTCTGTCGCTGACGTGCTGCCGACAGCGCAGGGTAGCGCAGGTCTGTGCTGTCGCGTCGGGGTTGCCGGGCCCGGCCGGCGCCGGCAAGAGCAGCCTGATCGCAGCGCTCGTCGTCGCCACTTTCAGAGGGAGGGCGATATCGCGATCTCGGCGATCGGTCCGACCGGCCCGGTCAGCGGTGGTGCCATCGTGGCGCGACGCGTCGGCGAGGTGCCGGAGGAGCTGCCGGCCAGGGCTCCGCGAGCCGCTCGGCTCGCTTCACGAGACGGTGGTGCGTCGTCCAGCCGGGCCGCGCATGGCGACAGCGCAGCTGACGTGAACAGGAGACGGCGAGGAACTTAAACAACCAAAGTTAACGCAAGGATCCGACCGGGTAGGACAGGCGAAAGACCTGCCGACGGAAGGCGACATAGGGAGGATTGAAAACATGACAAATGGCATCACTCGACGCGCGGCGCTTGGCGCTTTGGCGGCGCCGGCGCTCATCGGTCTGGCGCGCAGCGCGCGCGCTGACACGCGGACGTTGAAGATTTCCCATCAATTTCCCGGTTCGGGCGCCGACGGCGGCGATTTTCGCGACCGCGTCTGCCGCAAGTTTGCCGA
>DASSXN010000110.1:0-16890 GCA_035703785.1 Xanthobacteraceae bacterium | reverse complement strand
CCGCAAGGCCAGATTAAAAGTGGCGGCTTCGGCGGCTGCAGAGAGCCAGCAGGATTTTGCGTGTAAGGACCATTTTGCCATTCGCAACGGCGTTCGCTGCGCGGGCGTGCATTTGATCGTCGATCTGCACGGCGCCAAATGCCTCAATGATATCGATCATATCGAGGCGACGCTGCGGCGCTGCATTGACGCCGCCCGCGCGACACTCTTGCACATTCACCTGCACCATTTTCAGCCAAGCGGCGTGTCCGGGGTCGCCGTGCTGGCGGAAAGCCACATCTCGATCCATACTTGGCCAGAAGCGGGTTACGCGGCGCTCGACATCTTCATGTGCGGCTCCGCGGAGCCAGACAATTGCATCCCGGTGCTGCGCGAGGCCTTCGCTGCGAAGCGCGTCGACGTCAATGAGATCCTCCGCGGCCAAGACCTCCGCGGCCAAGACCACCCCGGCCAAGACCTCCGCGACCAAGACGCCTGATCGGACTCAATTCGGAAGTGACGCGCTGGGCCGGGCTAGACCCGGCCTTTGTTTTAGACGGCCGTTCGATTTGAACCTTCCGGTTTGCCTTCATTGCGGAAGATGGCCACCATTGCGCGCGGGCTGCCGCGGGGATTTGCCATGACCAAATCAAAGGACCAATCGGCGAACAATTTGGCCAGGAAGCGCTGGATAGCTGAAACGCTGTTCGACGATCTCGGATTTCGTATGACCTTTGAAGTCGACAGGGTGTTGTATGAGCTGCAGACTGAGCACCAGCATCTCGTACTGTTCGAGCATCGGTTCTTCGGCAAGATGCTGATGCTCGACGGCGCGACGCAAATCTCCAAGAAGGACGAATTCATCTATCAGGAGATGATGTCGCATGTACCGTTGTTCGCCCATGGTAAGGCCGAGGATGTGCTGATCATCGGCGGCGGCGATTGCGGCATCGCCGAGGAGGTGCTCAAGCACAGGACGGTGAAGCGGCTCACCCAGGTGGAGATCGACCCCGCGGTGATCGAATTCGCCAAGGAGCATTTTCCCGAATTCACCAAGCCGGTCTTCGCCGACCGGCGCTTTGAATCCGTGATCGACGACGGCGCTAAATATGTCGCCGCGACCGACCGCCGCTTCGATATCATCATTGTGGATTCAACCGATCCGATCGGCCCGGGAAAGATTTTATTCGGCGCCAAGTTTTATGCCGGCTGTCGCCGCTGCATGAAGCCGGGCGGCGTGCTGGTGAGCCAAAACGGCGTCCCGTTCTTTCAGAACAACGAGCTCACCACGACCATGCGTAGGTTTCGACGCCTATTCGCGGACGCAACCTGCTATGTCGCGGCCATTCCGGTCTATGTCGGAGGCCACATGGCCATGGGGATAGCGAGCGACAACAAGCGTGTCCGCCGGCACTCGGTCGAGACTATCGTACAACGTTATCGCAAGGCCGGCAGCTTCAAAACCAGGTATTGGACGCCCGAGGTTCACGTCGCGGCATTCGCGCAGCCGCGCTTTATCGCCGAGCTCGTCGCCAAAGCGGCTACGACGAAACGGTGAGGTTGCGGGCAGACGCAGCGGTGCGATTGGTGTAGCGTAAAGGCGGTGATCACCACGCAAACGGTCGCACGCCATGAGCTTTTTCCCAGCCAAAGATCCGACGTTTGGGGACGCGCCATCGAGCGACGCAATCGCGCACATTGTCGTGCCGCGTACGGTCGATCTCGGCGGGCTGCAGGTTCGCCGCGCTCTACCCTCGGCGCGTTCGCGCATGGTCGGCCCGTTCATTTTCTTCGATCATTTCGGGCCAGCCGTGTTTCGCGCCGGCGAAGGCATCGACGTGCGGCCGCATCCGCATATCGGCCTCGCGACCGTCACCTATTTGTTCGATGGCGAGATCGTGCATCGTGACAGCCTCGGCAGCGCAATGCCGATCCGACCCGGCGCTGTGAATTGGATGACGGCCGGACGCGGCATTGTCCACTCTGAGCGCACCGCGCCCGATCACCGCGACGGCGGCGAGCCGCTGCACGGCCTGCAATTGTGGGTCGCGCTGCCAATCGAGGACGAAGAGACTGGGCCGGGCTTTGCCCACACGCCTTCGACCGATATTCCGCAATCGCGCGACAACGGCTTGACGCTGCGCGTCATCGCCGGCGCCATGCACGGCCTGCGCTCGCCGGTTACCACGCTGTGGGAGACGATCTTCGCCGAGATACGCCTGAAGTCCGGCAGCGTCCTGCCGCTCGGCAGTGAGCATGAGGAGCGGGCGCTTTACGTGATTTCGGGCGAGATCGAGATTGGCGGCGAGCGCCATCCATCGCAACGCTTATTGGTGCTCAAGCCCAGCGACCGCGTGGATGTCAAAGCGCTCACGGATGCGCATTTTGTCCTGGTCGGCGGCGCCGCCATGGACGGACCCCGCCACATCTGGTGGAATTTCGTCTCTTCGCGCAAAGACCGCATCGATGCCGCCAAGGCTGACTGGAAAGCGGGTCGCTTCGCGCTCGTCCCTGGCGACACTACGGAATTCATTCCGTTGCCTGAAGGCGCTTAAGACACATTTCTCACCGTCATGTTCGCGCATAACCGTTCCAAGAACGGCGTCGCTTCGCTCGTCAATCCGACCGCGCTAGGCTGATGCCGGCCGATGCCCGAAAACGGAGAGCTCGAATGACTGTTGCTCGTCGCAATCTCGGGATGCTGCTTCTGGCGGCGGTTTGCTTCTTCATTGCGGCGGCTCCGCTCCGAGCCGAATCCGATCTTGAACGGGCGTATCGCACTATTGCGGGGAAAAAATTCGTCGACCTGACCCACGCATTCGGACCCGAGACGCCGGTCTGGTCCGGCTTCGGCCAAGCCAAATTCTCGGCCGCCGCCGATCCCAAAACGCACGAGCCCTACACCATCGCCAAGGACGGATTCCACGCGACCTATTACGAAATGGTCGGGCAATACGGCACCCATGTCGATCCGCCGGCGCATTTCGCCGAAAACGGCATCACCATGGACCGGATTCCGCTTAAGCAAATGGTCCTGCGCCTCGTCGTCCTCGACGACACGCTGTATCTCGCTAAAGATCCCAACCACGCCTTTTCCGTCGAGGATCTCAAAAACTGGGAACGCAAGCACGGCCGCGTGCCGGCCGGCGCCTTCGCCGCACTGCGTACCGATATGTACATGGACTGGGATTCCAATCCGGAGCGTTTCAAGCGCAGCCCGTTTCCGGCCTGGGATTTCGCTACGATCAAATATCTCTACGAGCAGCGCGGCGTGACCGCGACCGGTCATGAATCGATGGACACCGACACGACCGACAAGATGGATTCGGAGACCTACATCCTTGCGCACGGGCATTATCAGATCGAGGTCATGGCCAACCTGGATAAGGTGCCGGCGACCGGCGCGCTTATTGTCGTGACCTGGCCGAAGGTTGAGAAAGGCCTTGGCTTTCCGGCGCGCGCTTTCGCGATCTTGCCTTGAGCCGCGCGTTTCACCGATCGGACATCATGGCGCCTCCTGTTTCTTCTCCTGACGTCGAGCGCCTCGCGCGCGCACTCTGCGCCGGCGATCGCACCGTGCTCTCGCGCGCGATTACTTTAATCGAGAGCAAGCGCGTCGATCATCGCCGTTCCGCCGCCGCGCTGATGCAGGCGCTGTTGCCGCACACCGGCCAGGCGGTCCGCGTCGGGATTACCGGCGCGCCCGGCGTCGGTAAATCGATGCTGATCGACGCGCTCGGCAGCATGTTGACGGCGCAAGCGCGCAAAGTTGCCGTGCTTGCGGTCGACCCATCCTCGCGCCGCACCGGCGGGTCAATCCTCGCCGACAAGACGCGCATGGCGCGGCTCGCCAATGACCCGAACGCCTTTATTCGCCCCTCGCCGTCCTCCGGCACACTCGGTGGCGTGGCGGCGAAGACGCGCGAGACCATGCTGTTGTGCGAAGCCGCCAGTTACGACATCGTGCTGGTCGAGACCATCGGCGTCGGCCAATCCGAAATCGCGGTCGCCGACATGACCGACTTTTTCCTGGTGCTGGCTCTGCCCGGCGCTGGCGACGAGTTGCAGGCGCTGAAAAAAGGCGTTGTCGAACTCGCCGATATGATCGCCGTCAACAAGGCCGACGGCGACAATATCGCGCGCGCCAAGCTTGCCGCCTCGCAATTTGCCGCGGCGTTGCACATCCTATCGCCGCGCTCGCCAAACTGGTCGCCCCCCGTTATCACCTGTTCGGCGTTCACCGGCGACGGGATTGCGGCGCTCTGGTCGCATATTCTCGAGCATCGGGCGCGGCTCACGGCATCCGGCGAACTTGCCGCGCGCCGCGGCGAGCAGCAGGTGAAATGGATGTGGACCATGCTGGAAGAGCGCTTGTTTGAACCGCTGCGCTCCGACCGCGCTTTAAAATCGGCTTTGCCGCGGATCGAGGCCGACGTCACCGCCGGCCGGCTGGCGCCGTCCGCCGCGGTGGAAAAGCTCGCGGCGATGCTGGCGCGATAACGCTATGAGGGTGGTGATCGCGGGCTTCGGTCCATTCCCCGGCGCGCCGTCGAACCCCAGCGGTCGTTTGGCAACCGCGCTGGCGCGTCGGCGCCGCCCCGCGCTCGCCGGAATTGAGATCACGAGCCATGTCTTTGCGACGGCTTACAAGGCGGTCGACCGCGATCTGCCCAGACTGTTGGCGCAGAGGCCGGACGTGATCCTGATCTTCGGCCTTGCCGACCGGCGGCGACAGGTTTGCGTCGAGACGCGCGCCCGCAATGCGCGTTCGATCTTATTCCCTGATGTCAGCGGTTGGCGGCCGGGGCGTGCAGTCATCGAGCCGGGTCAACGGGCATTAACGGGGAACGCGCCCTTCCCGCGCCTCCTCAATGCCATCCGCGGGACCACGCGTCGGGCCCGTTTATCGCGCAACGCCGGTACTTACCTTTGCAATTACGCTTATTGGCGCGCGCTGCACCACGCGCGCGACGGTCGGCCGCTGGTGCAATTCGTTCACATACCGTCGGTCAGTTCGACGCCGCGACCCGCGAGCCGCAAATGCAGCGCGCAGTCGCTTTCGCGCCTGGTGATCGCGTGCGAAGGGCTCTTGCTCGCATTAATTGCCGCCAGCCGGCATTCAAATCCACCTATCGCAACGCTTGCGTTATCCGGATCTGCCCAACCTCAAACCCATTCCAGTTGCGCAAGGTCGGCTCGACGAAGCGCAAAAACGCCACGCGCTCGCTCGCGGTAAGCGGCAAAAACCGCGCGATGACGGCCGCCATGATCGCCTGCGCCGCGCGGCTGGCGCCGTCATCGCATTTGACGACAATGCCAAGCCCCTGGTCCGGTAGCGCCGCGCAATAGACGCCTTCCGCGCCCGTCTTTACAAACACCCGTTCGCCGAACAACTGCATAATGTCCGTGCAGAAGCGGCCGGTGCCGGCGACAAACCATGGCGCCTTCGCGCAAGCGTGACGCAGCCGCGCCGCGGCGCGTGCGCGTTCGGCCGACATACCGCGACCGGCGCCGAATTTGGCAAAGCCGTGCGCGAGATTATGCAGTGGCACCGCCCAGGTCGGCACCGAACAGCCGTCGATGGCGCAGCATGTCTCGCCAAGTGACGCGCCGGTGAAATCCTCCAACACGGCGCGAACCAGGCGCTGCACCGGATGCTCCGGCCGCCAATAATCGGCAGGATCGGCGCCGAGCGCGCAGGCGACGCATAAGAAACCCGCGTGTTTGCCGGAACAATTATTGTGCAGCGGCGACGGTCCGCCGGATCGCGCCACGGCGGCGGCGGCGGCCTGTGCAATCGGCCAATGGGCGCCGCAGCGCAGGTCGGAAGGATCGAGGCCCGCTTTCGTCAACATGCGCTCGACGCCGGCGACGTGCGCGGCTTCGCCGCTGTGGGAGGCGCAAGCGAGCGCCAGCTCCTCATCGTTCAAGCCGAAGCGATCGGCCGCGCCCTGCTCGATTAGCGGCAAGGCCTGCAATGCCTTCACCGCGGAACGCGGAAATACCGGCGCTGTCACGTCGCCGAGCGCGAAAACGGTCCGGCCTTCGGCGTCGGACACGGCAACGGCACCGCGGTGCCGGCTTTCGACCAGCGGCCCGCGCGTCACTTCGACCAGGACAGGATTAGCCATTACAGAACGCTTCACCTGTTCAAGCGAGGTTGCCCGACTGCGGCTTTGCCGGCAATGTTCGCTCCATGGGGCGGCTTACTATCGTCATTCCTGTACTCGATGAAGCGGCGATCATTGCCGACGCATTGCAAGCGCTTGCGCCGTTGCGGGCCCGCGGCGCCGAAGTGATCGTCGTCGATGGCGGCAGCAGCGACGGCACCGTCGCGCTGGCACGCCCCCTCGCCGATCGCGTCATCGCCGGGCGGCGCAACCGCGGCGCGGCGATGAATTCCGGGGCGATGCTCGGAACGGGCGATGTGTTTATCTTCCTGCATGCCGATACAACGCTGCCGGACCGCGCCGACCAGATCATCGCGTCTGCGCTCGCATGCCGCCCGTCGGATCGGGCTTATCGCTGCTGTTGGGGTCGTTTCGACCTGCGCATCGCCGGCCGGCATCCCTTGCTTGCGCTCGTCGCCCGGATGATCAATTGGCGCTCGCGGCTCACTGGCATCGCCAGCGGCGATCAAGCGATTTTTGTCACTCGCGAGGTGTTTTGGTCGGTCGGCGGCTTTCCCGATTTACCGCTGATGGAAGACATCGCGTTGTCGCGAAAGCTCAAGCGCCTGTGCCGGCCGATCTGCATCGCCGCCCCCGCGGTGACCTCGGGCCGGCGCTGGGACTATCACGGCCTCTGGCAAACCGTCGTGCTCATGTGGCGGCTGCGGCTTGCTTATTATCTTGGCGTCGCGCCGGCCCGGCTTGCGCTCGCCTACGGCCGGATCCCGCCGTCATCCGCGCAAAGCAGCGCCGGGCCATAGCGCCGGGCCGACGCGCGCATATTGCGGCGGACGCGCGACTTCCGCGCCAAGTATCTGCGCGGCGTGCCAAGCCCAATGCGGATCGTCGAGGAAAGCGCGCGCCATCGCGATCATATCGGCCTTGCCCTCGGCGACGATTGCTTCGGCCTGTTTGGCATTGACGATCATGCCGACGACGCGAACCGGCAACCCGCATTCCCGCCGCACGCGCTCCGCAATCGGAACGTTGAATCCGGGATCGTTCGGCCAGCGGCTTTCCGGCGTGATGTTGGCCGAGGAAATATCCACGTAGTCGATGCCGGCGGCTTTGAGCGCCTTCGCCATTTTGACCGCATCGTCCGCCGTGAGGCCGCCCTCGACCCAATCAGTGCCGGTGATGCGCGCGCCAAGCGGAATACCGCGCGGCACGACCGCGCGGGTGTCGCACACCACGTCCAGCGGAAACCGCATGCGGCTTTCGAACGAGCCGCCGAACTCATCGTTGCGTTTGTTCGACAGCGGCGAGACGAAACTGTGCAGCAAATAACCGTGCGCGAAGTGCAGCTCGATGGCGTCAAAGCCGAGCCGCACCGCGCGTTCGGCGGCATCGGCAAAATCGGTACGTACTCGCGCCATGTCTTCTTCGCTCATCGCGCGCGGGGTGTGCCAGCCCGGACCGAACGGCACCGCCGATGGCGCGATGGTCGGCCAGGGATCTTCACCGGGCGATAGCGCCTTGGCGCCTTCCCATGGACGCTGGGCGGAGGCTTTTCGTCCAGCATGCGCCAGTTGAATACCGAGTTTCGCCGTGCCGATCCGCCGGCAATGCGCGACGATGTGGGCGAGCGCATCTTCGCAAGCGTCCGAATAAAGGCCGAGGCAGCCGTGGGTGATGCGGCCATAGCGCTCGACATGGGTCGCTTCGACGACGAGGAGCCCGGCGCCGGAATTGGCCAGCATGCCAAGATGCGTCAAGTGCCAGTCATTGGCGACGCCGTCATTCGCGCTGTACTGGCACATCGGCGACACGACGATGCGGTTCGGCAGAGTGAGATCGGCAAGTTTTATCGGCGAGAACAATGCGCTCGGCATCGGTCGTCACATGCAGCTGGAGGGGAAGCAAATTCAAGCGCGCGCGGCGCTGTTTGGATCGTGAAGATTGGTGATAACGCGCCTGGATAAGGGCTTGGCGGCTTTAAGTCCAGCGCCTCAGAGCTGCGCCGGAACGGTGGCCAGAAGCGCTGCCGCGGGTCGAGGCCGGATCGCCGTGCGGCCATGTGGCGGCGGGCGCAATTCCAATTCGCTGCCGTCCCGGTTTGGCTGCGCGTTTTGTTTGCTCGCGTGCCAAACGGCTATTTGTTCAGTCACTGGCAGGCCCGCCAGTAGCGACCAGCGGTTGCGAAGATCCAGTATCTTGCGCATTTCTTCGAGAAATTGCGCATGCGTGTAGTAATGCTGCCAACGCCCGGTATTCCACAGTTCGATGAAATTCTGTTGCCGACGCTCGACCAGTGCGAGCCATCTGCAGGCGGTACTGTCGTACGGGCTTTCCTGCCGTTCCGACATGAAGCGAGCCAAAAGCGCCGTTGAGTCGACGCTTTCAGATAAGCAGCGCGCCGCGTTGATTCGAGCAACAAAAAAACGACTGCGTCTGCGGCAGACTAATTGTTGACTTTAGTTTGTTGATAACAGCGTGCAAAACGATTCGATCCTGCCGGACTTGTTCGTATCCCGGACGCGGTGCAGCGACCCGTCGCGTGACACGTGATGTACTTAAATTCTCATAGCTTTTCCCGGGCGCAGCGCAGCGTGAAATGATGCGCTGCACACCCGGGATCGTATCAGACGCGGAGTGTGTAACGATCCCGGATCGGCGGCGCAGCGTTTTCACGCTGCATCCCATCCGGGATACGAATAGGAGCATCGAGCTAATCCGCGTTCGGTCAAGATTTAACGGCGACGATGCCCTCGATCTCGACCGAAATCTGGTTCGGCAGCATCACATTGCCGACCGCGGAGCGGGCATGGCGGCCTGCATCGCCGAACACTTCAACGAATAAGTCGGAACAGCCGTTGATGACTTTGGGCGAGTCGTTGAAATCCGGCGCGGCGTTGACCATGCCGAGGAGCTTGACGATGAAATCGACCCGGTCGAGCGAGCCGAGCGCATCGCGCATGGCGGCAAGAAGTCCGAGCCCGACGAGCCGGGCGCGCCGGTAACCCTCCTCGACGCCGATGTCGACACCGAGCTTGCCGGTCAGTTGGACGCCCTTGTTGTCGCGCGGCCCCTGGCCGGCGAGATACAGGACGTTCCCAACGAGGCGATAGGGCAGGTAATTGGCGACCGGCTTCTGCAGTTCCGGCAGCACAATGCCGAGCTCTTTCAAGCGCGCTTCCGCACCCATGACTATCCTCCTGTGGGGTCGATCAGATTAGAGTTGACGTCACAGCCGCACGCGCAAGCGCGCCGCCAACTCGCCGACGATGCCGCGGCGGAATGATAGAACGCAGATGACGAAGACCGCGCCCTGAATGACCAGCACCCACTGGCCGACCTGTGCCAAATAATTCTCCATCGCGACGATGAAAAACGCGCCGACGATCGGGCCGAAGATTGTGCCAAGTCCGCCGACCAGCGTCATCAGCACGACCTCCCCCGACATAGTCCAATGCGCGTCGGTCAACGAGGCGAGCTGGAACACCAGCGCTTTCAGCGATCCAGCCAAGCCTGCCAATGTCGCCGACAGCACGAACGCGACCAGCTTGTAGTCGTCGGTCTTGTAGCCGAGCGAAATGGCGCGCTGTTCGTTTTCGCGGATCGCCTTGAGAACTTCGCCGAACGGCGAATTGATGATGCGATAGATCAGGAAAAACGCGGCGAGCACGACGACGGCGACAAATGCGTACATCGTCATTTCATTGTTGAGGTCGAAGACGCCGAGCAAGCGCCCGCGCGGCACGCCTTGGATGCCGTCTTCGCCGCCGGTCATTGGAGCCCGCAGCGCCACCAGATACATCATCTGTGCCAGCGCCAGCGTGATCATGGCGAAGTAGATGCCCTGGCGGCGAATGGCAACGACGCCGGCAATTAGGCCGAGCACGGCGCCGGTGGCGGTGCCGCACAAGATCGCCAATTCGGGCGGCAATCCCCAGACCTTGGCCGAATAGGCCGCGAGGTAACTCGCCCAGCCGAAATACAAGGCGTGGCCGAATGAAACCAGACCGACATAGCCGATGAGAAGATTGAAAGCGCAGGCGAACAGCGCAAAGCACAGCGCCTTCATCACAAAGACCGGATAAAGCACAAACGGTGCGGCGCTGAGAAATACCACCAGCGCGGCGCCAGCGACCGCGACGCTCCATTCCGTTTCGCGCCGAACTGGCGCTGCCGCGGCAAGGGTTGCCATCAGGCGCTCCTTCCGAACAGTCCCGCCGGGCGGATCAGCAGCACGATAATCATGATCATGAAGATCACCGTGTTCGACGCCTCCGGGAAGAACACTTTGGTCAGCCCCTCGACAATGCCGAGCGCAAAGCCGGTGATGATCGCGCCCATGATCGAGCCCATGCCGCCGATCACCACCACCGCGAAGACAACGATGATGATGTCGGAACCCATCTGCGGCGAGACATTATAGATCGGCGCTGCCATCACGCCGGCGAGCCCGGCCAAGCCGACGCCGAAGCCGTAAGTCAGCGTCACCATGCGCGGCACATTGATGCCGAAGGCGCGGACCAGCGCCGGATTTTCGGTGGCGGCGCGCAAATACGAGCCGAGCCGGGTGCGCTCGATGCCGTACCAGGTGCCGATACACACGAACAGCGAGAAGGCGATCACCCAGGCGCGGTAATTGGGAAGAAACATGAAGCCGAGATTGCGCCCGCCTTGCAGCGATTCTGGCACGCCGTAGGGCTGACCGGACGAGCCGTAATAATTGCGGAACAGACCTTCGATGATCAGCGCCAAACCGAAGGTGAGGATCAGTCCGTATAGATGATCGAGCTTCTGCAAGCGCCTCAAGAACAGCCGCTCGATGACGACGCCGGTGGCGCCAACCACAATCGGCACGATAATCAATGCCGGCCAATAGCCGATGCCGACATTGCGCAGCAATATGAACGCGGCGAACGCGCCCATCATGTACTGCGCGCCGTGGCTGAAATTGATGATGTTGAGCATGCCGAAAATCACGGCAAGGCCGAGGCTTAGGAGCGCATAAAACGAGCCGTTGATCAGGCCGAGCAACAGCTGGCCAAATAGAGCCTGCGACGGAACACCGAAGATTTCGAACATGAGAAGCAAATGAAAAAGCCTCTCCCCGCGCGAGGCGGGGAGAGGCAAGAGATGTCAGTTAGTGACCATCGGGCAATTGCCGTCCTTTATCGGGCGGAAAGCTTCTTCCGCCGGAATGGTGGCGCGGACAGTGTAGACGTCGCCCGGATATTTCGACTCTTCAGGCTTCTTCACCTGGAGCAGATACGCGGGATGGACCTTGCGGCCGTCAGCGCGGATATAGCCTTTGCCGAACAACGAATCGTCGGTCGGCAACGCTTTCATCTGCGCCACGACGGCTTTGCCGTCGGCAGCGCTTTTGAGCGCGGCAACGGCTTTCAGATAATGCAAGGTTTCCGCATAGGCGCCTGCGTGGACCATCGACGGGAGTTTTCCGGCGTGCTCGGCCTGCCAGCGCTTGGTCCAGACGCGGTTGGCATCATTCATGTCCCAGTACCACGTCTCGGTCAGCACCAGGCCCTGCGAGGTTTTCAATCCAAGCGCATTGACGTCGGTGACGAAGACCAGCAGACCGGCGAATTGCTGCCCGCCCGCGGTGATGCCAAATTCGGCGCCCTGCTTAATCGCGTTGATGGTGTCGCCGCCGGCATTAGCGAGGCCAATGATCTTCGCTTTGGAGGACTGTGCTTGCAGCAGGAACGAGGAGAAGTCCTGCGTGTTGAGCGGATGCTTCACGGTGCCGAGCACTTTGCCGCCAGCCGCCGTAACTACGGCGGCGGTGTCGCGCTCGAGCGCGTGGCCGAACGCATAGTCGGCGGTGAGGAAGAACCATGTATCACCGCCGGTTTTCACCAGCGACGCGCCGGTACCGTGTGCGAGCATCCAGGTGTCGTAAGTCCAGTGGACGGTATTGGGCGAGCATTTGGGCCCGGTCAGGTCGGAACTCGCCGCGCCGGACACAAGGAACACCTTGTTCTTTTCCCGCGCGATGTCGGTGATCGCGAGCGCCACGCTCGATGTCGGCACGTCAACAATGACGTCGACGCCGTCAACGTCGTACCATTGCCGGGCGATATTGGCGCCAATGTCGGGCTTGTTCTGATGGTCGGCGCTGATGATCTCGACTTTCATGCCGTGGGCGGCGGGGTTGAAATCTTCGACCGCCATTTTGGCAGCGGTGACCGAGCCTCGCCCTGTGATATCGGCATATAGGCTCGACATGTCGTTCATGACGCCGATCTTGACATTGACCTGGGCCTGGGCGGCGGTACCGAACAAAGCGGCGGCCGCAAAGGCCAGACTTGCTGCGAGTCTCATACACAACCTCCGTTAATGCGACCTTCCGGCCCCTTTCTAGCCTATATCAAACTCCGAGATAATCGTGCACTTTTTCCATATTCGCCTTTAGTTCGGTGGTCGAGAATTCGTCGACCACCCGGCCATGTTCCATGACGTAATGCCGGTCGGCCACGGTGGCGGCGAACTGAAAATTCTGCTCAACCAGAAGCACGGTAAAGCCCTGTGCCTTAAGCATAGCGACGGTCTCGCGGATTTGTTGAATGATCACGGGAGCGAGGCCCTCGGTGGGCTCATCCAGCAGCAACAGCCGCGCGCCGGTGCGCAGGATGCGGGCGATCGCCAGCATCTGCTGTTCGCCGCCCGACAGTTTGGTGCCTTGGCTTTTGAGACGCTCCCGCAAATTAGGAAACAGCGCGAAGATGCGCTCGACTTCTAGCCCGCCCGGGCGTACCTGGGGCGGCAGGAACAGATTTTCGCGCACATCGAGGCTGGCGAAAATGCCGCGCTCCTCCGGACAGATGGCAATCCCGCAGCGCGCGATCGCGTCCGAGGGCAGGCCGATCGTTTCGCGGCCTTCGAAGCGCACCGAGCCCTTGCGCTGATCGACGATGCCCATGATCGCTTTCAGCGTCGTGGTCTTGCCGACGCCGTTGCGTCCCAACAGCGTCACGACCTCGCCGGCGCGCACGTTGAAAGTAACGCCATGAAGAATATGCGACTCGCCGTACCAGGCCTCGAGATCCTTCACCGCCAACATCGCCGCCGGCGCGCCGGCATTTTTCTCAGCCATGATTTTTCTCAACCATGATTTTTCTCAAGCAGGATTTTCTCAAGCATGGCCGGTCCCCAGATAGGCTTCGCGTACCGCCGGATCGGCGGATACTGTTTGATAGTCGCCTTCGGCCAGAATCTGGCCGCGGGTGAGCACGGTGATGCGGTCGCACAAATCGGCGACCACGCTGAGATTGTGCTCGACCATCAACACCGTGCGTGTGGCCGCCACGGATTTGATCAGCGCGCTAATACGGCCAATATCGTCGTGGCCCATCCCGGCGGTCGGCTCGTCCAACAGGAGGAGTTGCGGATCGAGCGCCAGCGTGGTTGCGATCTCCAGCGCCCGTTTGCGGCCATAAGGTAGTTCGACCGCCAGCACGTGCGGATAGGAGGATAGCCCGACATCGGCGATGAGCGCGTGTGCGCGTTCGTCGAGCGCGTGCAGCGCGCTTTTGGACCGCCAGAAATCAAATGAGCCGCCGCGGTGGCGCTGCAGCGCGATGCGCACATTCTCGAGCACGGTCAGATGCGGAAACACCGCCGAGATCTGAAACGAGCGCACCATCCCAAGCCGCGCGATGTCGGCCGGTTTGAGCGCCGTGATGTCCCGCCCGTCGAACACGATGCGGCCGCGCGTCGGGGTGAGAAACTTGGTCAACAGGTTGAAGCAGGTCGTCTTGCCGGCGCCGTTGGGCCCGATCATGGCGTGAATGCTGCCGCGCGCGACGCGCAGATTGACGCCGCGCACCGCGACAAAACCAGCAAAGTCCTTGGCGAGATCTTCCGTCTCTAGAACCGTGTCGTTACCCACTACTGTCCCCCACGCCGGCCATTTTCGGCGGCTTTGGTATGGGCGTAAAGGGGACAAGAAGGCGCGATTGAGCTTTCTGCCAGTCCCCGGCCGGGCGTCATTCATTGACTAACGTCGGAGGCGACCGACTGCCGCAACACGTTAAAAATGGGCCGCGTCGCTGTTTATGATAGTGCGAATTGCAATTCTGTTAGAAGCGCGGATATTCACGCAAAAACTCGAGCGTGACCAGAAGCTGACCTACTTGTCGCCACAGTGCGGTTTCGTAGCGGTTGAGCGACTCGAAAGCGCCATTGTCCTCACGACTAAGGGCGAGAAAGCGCGCTGCGATCTCCGCATTTGCTTGTGCCGCTTGCGCGTGATGGCCCTCATTTGAGCTAGGTGTCGGCGATAGTCGTTTCATTTTGACAACCGTGTTCGTCGCAGCATAGCGAATTTGTGTGCCATCCGCCTGCTCTCCTACACCATCAATGGCCGAATGAATCTGTAATAGGCTGCTTTCAATGGCGGTGGCGCGGCGCAGCCGCCATAACAGACCGGCGAGCCGCAGCACGAGTTCGCGTTCCACCGCGGTCGGCGCATCAAAATCCACGGTCACCGATAGTTCGAAGGCCTTGTAGTCCTTAGGATCCTCAAGAAAGTGAATAACCGTCTCTGCGGTCAGGCCGTGGCGCACAGCGTTGCACCGCGAATTCTGTTTCCCCGCCTCGGTTTTGGGGCCGGTGCTTTTGAGGGCATTGCGACGGTTGGCTTCAATCCGCCGAAGCGACGTCATGGCTAGGGCCGCCCTGGACAGTTTTGATTTCTGGTGTGGTTCTATCCTTAGCGATCCCGCGCGCTCGGTCGGCGTTCGGGCCATTTGCTCGGCGGCTGTTCGCAGCAGGATCGGTGGCAACGACGTCCATTTTGTTCGTGATTAGCGGATGGCTCTTCAGCCATAGCGCCCGGGCCGCGGCTAGCGGATTGATGCTGGTGTTAGGCCACCACGCCGCTTCATCGCTGCAGCGGTGTACCTCGCGATGATGTCCTCGACAAAGCGGGACGGTGAACTCGTCGCTGACCTTGCGGCCGAGTGCCGGTGATTGCGCGAAGCGCAGATGGTGGGCATCCGCGGGGCGCCGGCCGCAGATCAGGCAGGGCTGCTTGGCAACTGCTTTGACATGCTGCCGGTCGCGAATGCGCCGCGTCTCCGGTATGGCTAGGACGCCCTTGTCGACCGAGTTGCAACTTTGATCCTGATCCGCAAAGGCGACCGCCGAGTGCTGGCCCCCCTCGCTGAGCGCTCGCGGCTGTTCCTGAGCCGCGGACGTCTGCGATCGGTCGGCATTGCCCGCGCTAAAGCTTCCGAGCTTGGCCGCAAAAGCCTGTTCGACCTGCGCGGCGTCGGCGCTCGTCAATTTATTCTTCTCAGGAAGACAGCGCTGCGCCCAGCGGGCAGCGTCGTCAGCGGAGACTAACCCATTCAGTTCAGCGAGGAGCCGGTCACGAAATTGCAGCGATCGATCGGGCGCGAGTGTGGATGGTGCCGAGCTTGAACGCCCAGTGCGATTGCGGCGAACGACTGCCGGCTGTTCGGTATTCGGGGATTGACCGCTATCCTTGCTCTGCTCTCGCGGAACGACCGTCGGGATAGTTGCAAGCTCAGGTGCATCGAGATCATCCTCGCCGGCAATGCCGACCAGGGTGAACAAAGCGTATCGGCGCGCATAGGTCAGTGCCGTCCCCATCCGGTGCGGGGTTGCCATTTCCGCAATCGCGCAGACCGGCCAGTCGGAAGCAATCCATTCCCCGGATGCGTGTGCCAGTACAGTTGTCAGATTGACGATCCCGGCACTCTGATCGATCGCCGTGGTCTGCACGGTGGCGATCTCATGCTGGCCCAGAGTCTTGCGCACGATGTCCAGCCCGCTTGACAGCGGCGCATAGCGGAATGAGCGTTCGCCACCCTGCCCCGCTCCGCCCTTGATGGTGCCGATGAGCGACTTCTCTGGATTGACCAGTTCGGCTTGTGCCTTGGCGAGTGCGCCGGCCAAGGCGGCAATGGATGGGCTAGAGCGCTGCATGGTCGCCCTCCACGACGAGGAGGTCGAAGCTGACTGCACCAGACTTCGAGCGCCTGGCGCGGACGCCATGGCCGATCGCCTCCTTGGCGTCCTCCGGCATCAATACTTTCAGCTCTGCCTTCGAATGTTCATGGTCCAGAAAGGCTTGTCGGGTGTTGCGGAATAAGACGGCAAACTCCGCCCAGGAGTTCGACGCGGTCATTTCGACGATCCGCACCGCTTCGATGCGCGGCTTTGGGGGCTCGACTCCAAACAGCTGGGGCTGTTCGCCGCTCTCAACACAGCGCCAGAACTTCCGCTCGGCCGTGACAATGAGATGCTGATAGAGCGGATCGGCATGGGCCAAGATCTCGACCCATTTGCCGCCACCGGTGATTACGGACAGAACCGCACTTCTCGCCGCAACCACCCACATATTGTGCTGCAGCTGCGGCATGTATTTCTCGGCTGCGGCTTCTTCCGAGAACGCCCACGGCAGCATGAACTTGGCTTCGAACACCGCATCATTACCCTGGACCCGGCCATCGAGCGTTGCCACCATCCAGCGCAGCGCCGGATGGCGGACCCGTTTTTGAATATCGGATATGACCTGACCGGAATTCGCCTCGTACCAGCGCCGGTTCAGCGCCTCCGTGGCCAGGCCGAGCTGGACGACGAGATTGCCCGACAGGTCCTCTGGCTCGATTTCGCCTCGCTTTTCTCGCCAGAGCCGGAGGAGGGCGGCCTCATCATTACCCATGATGATTCGGGCGTCGGAGCCACCGATGAAGTAGCGGCGCCCGTGAAAATCGAATGCCGTAGGGGGACCATCGGACATAAG
>DASSXN010000177.1:0-23537 GCA_035703785.1 Xanthobacteraceae bacterium | reverse complement strand
CGCGCCAGCGGCTTTATCTGGTCACCCCGGCGATCAGCGATCCCGCGCCCTTTGCCGGCGAGCTTGAACGCGCGCTCGGCGCCGGCGACATCGCCGCGGTGCTGCTGCGTCTTGCCGACGACGGCGAACGCGCGCTGATCGAACGGACAAAGCACATCGCCGCGGTGGCGCAGCCTCGCGACGTCGCGCTTGTCCTCGATAACCGTCCCGAGATCGTGGCACGTGCCGGCGCCGACGGGGCGCATCTGAGCGGCGTTGAGAAGTTCGCCGCAGCGCTTGCGCTCCTCAAGCCGGAACGGATTGCCGGTGCCGGCGGTTTGCGCAGCCGTCATGATGCCATGCTCGCCGGCGAGGCTGGCGCCGATTACGTCATGTTCGGCGAACCTGACCGCAACGGCCGCCGGCCGAACTTCGAAGAAGTGCAGGAACGCCTGACCTGGTGGGCGGACTTGTTCGAAATCCCATGCGTCGCTTATACCGCCGGCAAGGAGGAGGTGGCGCCGCTGTCGCGGACCGGCGCCGATTTTATCGCGCTTGGCGACTGGATATGGTCGGCGCCGGAGGGCGCGGCCAAGGCTATTACCGCCGCGGCCGCGAGCCTTGATGAGGCGATGACATGATGCGCACGATGGCTGCGATAGCCTGCGCACTCCTGGCATTGGCTTTCAACCAATCCGCCTTCGCGCAAAGCGGTGCACCGCGCCCGCCCGCCGCCAAGCCCAACCGCGTCGCCGCGCCGGGCGAAAAGACGGCGCCGGCGGCGCCCGCCGGTCCGCCGCCTGACATGGCCTATGGCGCGTTTCAGCGCGGTTATTTTCTCACCGCTTTTTCGCTCGCGACTGACCGCGTCGCCAATGGCGCCGATCCAAAAGCGATGACGCTTCTTGGCCAGCTCTATGCCGACGGCCTTGGCGTGCCGCAGGACGATCGGCGCGCGGCCGAGTGGTACGGGCTCGCCGCGGCGCGCGGCGACAGCAATGCGATGTTCGCGCTCGCTATCTTTGCGCTCAATGGCCGCGCCGGGCCGCGCGATCGCGACGCGAGCACGCGATGGCTCGCGGCTGCCGCCAAGCTCGGTCATCCGCTCGCTGCCTACGATCTCGCTTTGCTCTATATCGAAGGGCAGATGTTTCCGCAGGACTTTGGGCGCGCCGCCGAACTCTTACGCATCGCGGCGCAGGGCGGCAGCGCCGACGCGCAATATGCGCTGGGCACCTTTTACAAGACCGGCCGTGGCGTGCCGCAGGATGCGCGGCAAGCGGCGCAATGGTGGGCGAAAGCGGCACTGGCCGACAATACCGATGCGCAAGTGGAATATGCCATCGCGCTCTATAACGGCAACGGTGTCGAACGCAATGAGGAGGCCGCGGCCGCATTGTTTCGCAAAGCCGCGATGCGCGGCAGCGCGATCGCCCAGGATCGCCTGGCGCGCATTCTGGCGAGCGGTCGCGGCGTGCCGCGCGATCTCACCGAAGCGACCAAATGGCATCTGATCTCGCGCGCCGGCGGTGAGACCGATCTTGAACTTGATGATGTCATCAACAAGCTCGATCCGCAGACCCGCGCCGCCGGCGAGAAGGCGGCGAAGCCCTGGCTTGACGCGATCGAAGCGGCGCGCAAGGCGCAGGCCGCGGCGCAGCCATCGCAGGCCACGCCGGCCACGCCGGCCAAGTGATGACGTGATGGCGCGGCGGGCGCTTGCCTACGGCTGTTTCGTCAATTCCACGCAGGAGGCAAGCCGCGCCTCGGGCCCTTGCTTGAGATAGCAGAGCTCCATCCGGTCGGGCGCCAGCATGGTCCCGTTCGAAAAGCCTTCGGCGTCGGCTAAAAAGATCGTGCCGCTGCGCGAGATCACGGCGACAACTTTCGAGCCGCCGCGCGCCGATGAAAAAGTTCCGGAGAAGCGGCGCCCATCCTGCTTGTCGATCGTCAGCGTGAAGGCAACCGAGCGCAGCTCCGCCTCGTTCGCCGCAGTCATGCCGTGATGCGCGTTACCGCCGCCAAGAACGATCGACTCGCTCTCGCCCTTCCAGGTGCCGCGCAGGTCGGGAATTGCATTCTGCGCTGCGGCCGCGGTCGCGGCGGTAAGCGCCGCAACCGCCAGGATCCAAGCAAACTTTGCCATAGCCATTCCTCCAATTGACCTTCCGACTGCCTTTGGCAATCCTGCCTATTCTATGAGGCGTTATGATCAGAAGCGTGCACGCCGCAAACGCATGCACCGGCCCCCCGCAATTTGCTAGTTTAGGCCGCCACGGTGTTTGCCTCAAAATCTCCGGGAGGATTCCATGATATTCCGCCTAACGCTCCATGCCGCGATCGTCCTGGCTGGTACGGGCATCGCTTATGCCGCGAGCGAAACGGTCACCGTCAACGCAATCGATGCCAACGGCATCGGCAAACAAATTGGGACGATTACCCTGTCCGACAGCCAATCAGGCTTGCAGATCGCTCCACAGCTCGCCGACCTGCCGCCGGGCAGCCACGGATTCCATATTCACACCAATCCCGATTGCGGCCCTGGCCCCGGCCCGAATGGTCAGCCCGCGGCTGGCATGGCGGCGGGCGGCCATTTCGACCCGGCTAATACCGGCAAACATCTCGGACCGATGGGCGAAGGCCATAAAGGCGACATGCCGGTACTGACCGTCGACGCCAATGGCAAAGCGACGCAGGCGGTCGCGGCACCGCATCTCACCGTCGCTGCTGTCAAGGGCCACGCCATCATGATCCACGCCGGCGGCGATAATTATTCCGATCAGCCGGCCCCATTGGGCGGCGGCGGCGCGCGCATAGCCTGCGGCGTGGCGAGGTAACCCGCCTGATCGGCGCACGTCAGGTCGGCGCACGTCAGGTCGGCGCACGTCAGGTTCACCCGCGCCATTGAGGCAGATTAGCCTGCCATGGCCGTGATTTGGCTGTGACTTGGCTGTTGACTTAGCGGTGATTTGGCGCGGTTCCAACTGACCGCGCCGCGCTCGTGCAACGGGCGGTCCACGGAGGGCAAGCGGATCTGCACGATAATTTCGCCATGTTTAAGCCAAAGCTTTCAACGTATTGTTGAGCCACCTTCTTCACCGGATGGGGGCTCAATGCTTCGGTCAAGCCGGTTTGCCGCCGCGGCCGCATCGCTGCTGCTCGCAGGCGCAGTTTTCAGTCTTTCCGTAGTTGAGACGCGGGCCGCCCCTGCATCGGGTAGCTGCGAAGATGCCAGCGAAGTCGCGATCTTGGCCTCGCCCTTTGCGCCATGGAGAGGCGCGCCGCTTCGCGTTCTGATCGCTGCCGAGAAACCGTTCGACGGCGGATTTAGCCTGATTGCGCCCGATGGCAGCGTGGCCGCCAAATCGGACCAGCGATACGGCGGGCCGCCCTATTTCTGGATTGCCGAGGTCGCCGCGCCGGCGGCAGGCACGTGGCATGCAACACTTGTGCGCGACGGCGCGTCAGGCGCATGCAGCCCGATCACGCGCGAAATCGTCGTGAGCGCCCAAAAGCAGCCGGCCTCGCACGCAACATCGGGCAGCATCTGGCCAATACGCAATACCTGGAACCGTGCGAGCGAAAATTTGTTTTCGGCCTGGATCGCGAAGCTTTTCGACGCGCCACTTAACAGCGAACCGTCGTGGAAGGCCTGGCACGAAGTCTTACGCGATCGATCGCGTAATATTCTGTTCGACTATCTGGGTCTCGGCGAAGACAACGTGACGATCAACCTTCGTCCCGACTGCGCCGACTTTGCCTACTTTCTGCGCGCCTATTTTGCGTACAAGATGGGGTTGCCGTTCGGCTATTCGAATTGCTCGCGCAGCGGCAAGTGTTACCAGTGGTTCAACATCGAGCATCCCGAGACAACGCGTCCGCCGCCGCCCCCCGAACAAATAACGGCGTCCGCCGACCCGACGCCGGCCCCCAGCCCCACTCTATTGCAGCAGATGCTCGGTGAGCAGCCCGCGGCCGCGCCGCCGGCACCCGCGCCGGCGACCGTAGTGCCGCCGAAGCGGGTCGGCACGCCTTCATTCGGCGAATATCTGCGCATTGTCGGCGACGTGGTCCACTCCGGCTCGGTGCGAACGTCGGCAACCGACGACAACACTGATTTCTACACCGTTCCGCTCACGCAAGAGACGTTGCGGCCCGGAACCGTCTATGCCGATCCGTATGGTCACGTCATGATGGTGGTGCGGCGCGTGCCGGAGTCAGATGGCGCGGCCGGCGTCTTGCTCGCCGTCGACGCCGAGCCCGACGGCACGGTCGCGCGCAAGCGGTTTTGGCGCGGCACTTTCCTGTTCGCGCACGAACCTAGTTTTGGAAGCGCAGGCTTCAAGCACTTCCGGCCGATCGTGCGCGGGGAAAACGGCGCCTTGCGGCGGCTGACCAACGCCCAAATCGCAAAAGATCCGCAATACGGCGATTTTTCCCCCGAACAATCGCAGCTCGCGGTCGACGATTTTTACGATCGCATGGATGAGGCGCTGTCGCCTAAGCCGCTCGATCCGTTCAGCGCCATGAAAGAAGCGATCACCGCACTCGAAGAGCAGGTCAACACCCGCGTCACCTCGGTCGAAAACGGCCGCAAGTACCAGGACGGGCACGGCGAGGCCACTATGCCGGATGGGCCCGCGATTTTCGCGACAAACGGCGCCTGGGAAGATTTCTCCACTCCGGCGCGCGATTTTCGTCTGTTGATCGCGATCGATGTTGTGCGCTTCTATCCCGACCGTGTCGCGCGCCACCCGGAACGTTACGCCATGCCTAACGGCAAGAACGTCGCCGACGTGAAAGCCGAAATGCAAAAGGTGCTGGCCGCGGAACTTGCCGCCCGCAAGGTTTCCTATACGCGCAGCGACGGCTCAGCGTGGACACTTGCGCTCAAGGACGTGGTCCAGCGCGCCGGGGATCTCGAAATGGCATACAACCCTAACGACTGCGTCGAGCTGCGCTGGGGCGCGCCGGGAAACAGCGACGAGGCCTCGACATGCAAACGCCATGCGCCTTCAGCGCAACGCGCGAAAATGACGAACTACCGCTCGTGGTTCCGCGAACGGCACTGGCCGGCGCGGGTGTAGCTCAGACTTCGTAGGCATTCCCCCTCCTCGTCACCACCGGGCATAGCCGTTCGCAGAACGGCGTCGTTTCACTCGCCTATGCCGGTGGTCCATGCTGAAGATCCGCGGAAAGAGCGGTGTAGTCGCCCAATATTTTTGTGCTGGATCTCTGCATGGATTGCCGGATCAAGTCCGGCAATGACGATAAGGTGACCGCCTGTTGCCCTCTCACTTCTCGGGAGGGAGAATGAGGCAATGTTTCCAACGGCGATCGCGAGCGCTATCATTTTTCTCCTCACTTATGGCGGCATCGCGCTGGGGCGCATTCCGGGCTTCCGGCTCGATCGCGCCGGCATCACGCTGACCGGCGCAGCGCTGATGATGGCGGTCGGCGCGATTACACCGGAGGAAGCCTATCGCGCGGTCAACCTCGACACGCTGGCGCTCCTGCTCGGCATGATGATCATCGTGGCGCATCTGCGCCTCTCCGGTTTCTTTCGGCTGGTCACGCGCTGGGCGCTCGCGCAAGCGCATTCGCCGCTGATTTTGCTTGCCACCGTCGCGGCGACCGCCGGTGCGTTCTCAGCGTTCCTTGTCAATGACGCCGTATGTCTGGTCATGGCACCTTTGGTGATCGAGGTGACGCGCTCGCTGCGGCGCGATCCCATTCCTTATCTCCTCGCCGTGGCGATGGCCTCCAATGTCGGGAGTACCGCCACGATTACCGGCAATCCGCAAAACATGATCGTCGGTGCGGTCTCGCGCATTCCGTACACGACGTTTGCCGCGGCCCTAGCGCCGGTGGCGCTGGTCGGATTGCTCATCGTCATCGCCGTGCTGACCGCACTCTGGTGGCGCGAGTTTCAGCGTCGGGAACATTTCGACGCCAAGCGGGTGCCGAACCACTTTCACAAGCCGCAGCTGATCAAGGCCGTAATGGTCACGTTTGGCGTGATCGCGGCGTTCTTCGCCGGCGTACCGGTGGCGATGGCGGCCTTCCTCGGCGGCGCGTTGTTGCTGGTGACCCGCGCGATCAAGGCGCACAAGGTCTATCAGGAGATCGACGGCTCGCTGCTGTTGATGTTCGCCGGTCTGTTCGTCGTCGTCGCGGCAGCGGAGAAAATCCTGTTGACACCGGAGGTGATCGGCTCGGTGCAGGCCTTCCATTTTGCCAATACTTACGTGCTCACCGCCGATACTGCCGTGCTTTCCAACATCATCAGCAATGTGCCGGCGGTCCTGGCACTCAAGCCATTCGTCCTCGGCCTTCCTGACCAGCATCGCATTTGGCTCGTGATCGCGATGAGCGCGACACTGGCCGGTAACCTCACCCCGGTCGGATCGGTCGCCAATCTGATCGTTGCCGAGCGCGCCCGTGCCGCCGGCATCCACGTCTCGTTATGGGCCTATTGCCGCGCCGGAATTCCGATCACGCTGGTCACGCTGGCGCTGGGGGCGTGGTGGCTGAGCTAGGTCTACGACGTTTGCGGGAGTGCCCTAATCGCCTTGAGGCGCATTCGGAACCGCGGCCTCATACACGACGACGGTCTCGGCCCATTCGGCGGCTTGCTCGGCAAGCTTCAGCCAGGATTGCGCCATTTCGAGTATCACAAGCTTTCCCGCGGGATCTTGAATGTTCCGAGAAATTTCTATGCACGTGGCTGCGTAAGAACGATAACGCTCGACAGACTCGGCACCCTGCATTTCCACTTCCCCCGTATCTCTTTCGACACAGGTCTCAACCCGCTCGTGGAGTTGCGGTTCCCGCGATGCACAAATTTGGGCGGTGTGTTGCCGGAACTCGGAGTGCCGCCCGTAACGCAAACCGCTAAAGCCGGGCCAACTTGACGTGTCCGCTCCAAGGCTTACGACAAGCCCGCCATGCTCCATTCCGCAGTCCTCAATGTCATGATCAAAGCGGCGCATCGCGCCGGCCGCAGCCTCAAGCGCGACCTCGGCGAGGTCGAGAATCTCCAGGTGTCGGTGAAGGGCCCGCGGAACTTTGTGTGCGCCGCCGACCATCGCGCCGAGGCCATCCTGCGCGAGGAGCTCGCCAAAGCGCGGCCCGACTATGGCTTTCTTGGCGAAGAAGGCGGCGCGCATCCGGGCGCCGACAAGACCCATCGCTGGATCGTCGATCCGCTCGACGGCACCACCAATTTTCTCCACGGCATTCCCCATTTCGCCATCGCGATCGCGCTCGAGCGCAATGGCACCGTGGTCGCCGGCCTCGTTTACAATCCGGCCAATGACGAGATGTTCGTCGCCGAGCGCGGCAAAGGCGCGTTTCTTAACGACAAGCGCATCCGCGTCGCGGCACGGCAGCGGCCCGCCGACGCCATTGTCGCTTGCGGCTTGCCGCATTACGGCCGTGGCAACCTCGCTCTGGCGCGCAACGAAATCGCAGCCGCACAGCGCGCCTTCGCCGGATTGCGCCGCTATGGTGCGGCGGCGCTTGATCTCGCCTGGGTCGCAGCCGGGCGGCTCGATGCTTATTGGGAGCGCGATCTATCGCCGTGGGATCTGGCGGCAGGCTCAATCTTGGTGCGCGAGGCCGGCGGCTTTATCAGCGATATCGACGGCGGCGATGCCATTCTGCAAAAAGGCAATGTCGTCGCCGGCAACGAAACCATGCATCGCGACTTGCTGCGGCTGTTGCGCGAGGCGGGCAAGGCCGCCGGCAAGGAAGCCGCGGCGGCATCGGCTTCGCCGTGAGCGCCTTTTCGTTCCGGCAGTACGACGCGGCGCGTGACGAGGAGCCTTCGCTCGCGCTGTGGCAACGCACCTGGCAGAAGACCTATCCCGATATCGATTTCGCCGGACGGCTCGCGTGGTGGCGCGATCACTGGCGCGCTCTGGTGGGCGCCGCGAGCATCACGGTGGCCGAAGCCAAAAACGAAATGATCGGCTTCGTCACCGTCGATCCCGGCACGCTTTATCTCGACCAGATCGTCGTCGCGCCGGAATATTGGGGCACCGGCCTTGCCGGCGCGCTCATTGCCGAAGCCAAGCGGGCCTCGCCGCGCGGGCTTGATCTCGACGTCAATACCGACAATGCGCGAGCGATCGCGTTTTATCAAAAAGCGGGCTTCGTGATTACCGGCGACGGCATCAATCCGCGGAGCGGCCGCCCGGTCCACCACATGCGCTGGCGGCCCCCACCCTTCCCTCCCCCGCAAGCGGGGAAGGACTAGGGAGGGGGAGACCTCCCGGCGACAGCTTCCGCCATCGCCGCGTCGAAAGATTTGCCGTCGACCTTGAGGTAAGCGACGTTTTCTTCGGCGATGATGACGGCTTCGACCACACCCGGGACCTGCCGCAGTTTCGTTGCGAGAAGAGCGGCGTCGGACAAATTGTCTTCCGCGATCGGAACCAATCGCGTGGTCAGATAACTCGGCTGCGCCATGCCGACTGCGGCGATGAGCCAGATTACCGCGAGCGCAGTTGTCAGCGCGAACACGCCGGCGCTGCCGCCGTGTTGATGCGCCACACCGCCGATGATGCCGCCGATGAAAATTCCGAGGAACTGCAGGCTCGAATAGACGCCCATTGCCGTTCCTTTGACGTCCGGCGGCGCCACCTTGGTGATGAGCGACGGCAGGCTCGCTTCCATTACGTTGAACGCCGAGAAGAACACGATGAGCGCGGCAAAGAGCACAAACACATTGCCCGAGTCGTAAAAGAGCATGGTCTGGCTTACGACGAGCGCCGCCACCGCGCTTACGAACACGCCTTTCATCCGGCGATATTTCTCGGCGACGATGATCGCTGGCACCATCACAGCGACGGAGACGAGCAGCACCGGCAGATAGACGATCCATTGATCATGGACCGCAACGCCCGCGGTGCTGCGCAAGAGATCGGGGACGACGAGAAAGCTCGCGGTGAGCATGGCGTGCAGCGCGAATATGCCGAGGTCGAGCCGTAAGAGTTCCCGGTTGCGCAACACGGCGCCGAGCAGCGCCGGCACCGCCTCGGCGTCACGATGTACGCGGAGGCGCGGTGGGTTTGGCACCACGAACTGCGTGATCGCGATGCCGACAAGCGCCAGGGCAACCATCAGCCAGAAGATGCCGGCAACGCCTATGAAAGTGGCGACGACCGGGCCGGCGAGCAGCGCAACGATGAAAGAGGTGCCGATGGTAATGCCGACCAGCGCCATCGCCGCAGTGCGGCTGTCCTCGCCGGTGAGGTCGGCAACGAGCGCCAGAATGACCGACCCGACGGCGCCCGCTCCTTGCAGCGCCCGGCCGATAATGACACCGCCGATCGTCGTGGAGATGGCGGCGACCGCGCTTCCGGCCCCGAACAGTGCAAGCCCCAAGACGATCATGACCTTGCGTCCGATCCGGTCCGACAACAGGCCGAATGGAATCTGCAACAGGCCTTGGGTGAGGCCATAGATGCCGAGCGCTTCGCCGATCAGGTAGGGACTGGCGCCGGCGAGCGTGCCGGCATAGGCGGCAAAAACCGGGTAGATCATAAACAGGCCGAGGAGCCTGACGGAAAACACTGCGGCGAGCGCAGCAGCGGCGCGGAATTCTTGCGGTTTCATTTTGGCTGTAGCGGCGAATTGCGAATAGCGAATGGCGAATGGGCGGCGTGAAGAAAACTCCGTATTCTCAACTCACTATTCGCTATTCGCATCTTATGCCCTCGGCTCTCATGACCGGTCAATTGCGGCAGCTTGTCGGGCCGCGAACGCCGCGTTATATACCCGCCCAATTCCTGCAAAACAGCTGTTGTGCAAGGCCATGAAACCGGACACGCATCCCAATTACCACTCCATAAAAGTCGTCATGACCGACGGCACCGAGTTCACCACCCGCTCGACCTGGGGCAAGTCCGGGGACACGCTGCATCTCGATATCGATCCGAAGTCGCATCCGGCCTGGACCGGCGGCCAGCAGCATCTGGTCGACCGCGGCGGGCGGCTGTCGCGCTTCCAGAAGAAGTTCTCGGGCTTCTTGAAGAAATAGGCGGCGTCGCGTTTTACGTGCCGGAGCGCCGCGCGTTGGATTCGAAGGCGGCTTTCAGCAGCCCCAATTGACGCCCAACCGGATTGTCGATCCCAATTTTCGGCGCCGCGGCCGCGTGCATAGTCGCGTCGAGCCGGCGCACCTCGATCTGCAGCTTGGCCGAGCGCGCGATCAATTCCTGCAATTTGGCCGGCAATAGCGCGAGCGATTTGGCGTCCCCCGGTGCGCAGGCGGCCAAACTGACTTTGCTCTTTTCCTTGTTCGCTTGGGCCAGCGTGATCTCGCCTTCCTTGACCGCGCGGTGAAGGAGCAGCCACGAAGCCAGATGCATCAGCCGGTTGGTCAGGCGCAAGCTCTCGGTGGCGTAGACCAATCCGGCGCCGCGTTCGAGCTTCTTGGATTCCATGCGGCCTGAACCGTCGAGATAGCTCGCGGTCTGGTCGACCAATGCCATGCCATCGCGAAACAGCGCGGCAAAAAGCTGGGAACTCGCCAGCCGCTCGCTAAAGGAGACCGCGCCTACTTCCACGCTACGCTTTTCAGACATCTACGCTTACGCCTCACACCCCGCATTAAGCATCGCGCGACTAAGAGAGGCTGTCCAGCAGGCTTGACCAAGAAGTTTCGGACATAGTTGCCGAGCGAGGCAATCGCGGAAAACCCCGCAATTTGGCCCGGAAAATAAAAAGGAGCCGCCGTTGCCGGCGGCTCAAGGCGATAACAGGGAGGCGTCAAACAGAGTGGACAGGAGCCACTCGATGTCCAGAAGTTGGACGAATTCTGTAATGAACGAGAAAGCTTAACGAAAAGTTAATGAATCACAGAAACTTGGCGAATGTTTTTACAATCTGGCTTAAGCCCGAATGCAATTCCGCTCCAAGGGTTTGAAAGGACTCACTTCTTGAAAAAAGTATCCGCAGCTGATTTGACCGCGCGTTTTCGCCCCATATCGGCTTCGAGCCGCGCGATCTCCTCTTTAAGAAGCGCAATACGGTCGGCCAGCTCGGTAGCGGACAACAGCGTGAGATCCTGACCGATCTCATGAGCGATCTTCTTTTTCGGCCGGTCATCCTCGTCGACAGCGGGCATGCGCCTTACTCCTGCACGGCCGATTTTTAGCGGCCCCGATCCCGGTTGTCACATCGGTTGCGGACAGATTAATTCGGTCGCCGATTGAAAGGGAGCGTTTATGCCAAACGGTGGTTTGCCTAAATCGATGACTTCCATTGCGATCCGCGAGCCCGGCGGACCCGACATGCTTGCGCCGCAAGCGCAGCACGTGCCCTCGCCACGCGAAGGCGAAATCCTGGTGAAGGTGGCCGCCGCGGGCGTGAACCGGCCGGACGTGATGCAGCGGCAAGGTCATTATCCGCCGCCGAAAGGCGCGACCGAAATTCCCGGCCTGGAAATCGCCGGCGAAGTCGTGCAGGTCGGCCCCGGCGTGACGCGCTGGAACAAGGGCGACAAAGTGATGGCGCTCGTGGTCGGCGGCGGTTACGCCGAATATTGCCTGGCTTTCGCAAGCCACGCGCTGCCGGTGCCGGCAAGTCTTTCGATGATCGAGGCGGCGGCGATACCCGAGACCTTCTTCACGGTCTGGCACAATGTGTTCGAGCGCGGCAAGCTCGCCACCGGCGAAACGCTGCTCGTGCACGGCGGCTCGTCGGGGATCGGCACCACAGCCATTCAGCTCGGCAAGGCGTTCGGTGCTCAGGTCATCGTGACCGCTGGCACGCCGGAGAAATGCGACGCCTGCCGCAGGCTCGGCGCCGATCTCGCCATCAATTACAACACCGAAGATTTTGTCGCTTTGAGCAAGCAGGCGACTCAAGGCCGTGGTGTCGAGCTGATCCTCGACATGGTCGGCGGCGATTACGTCGGCCGCAATTATGAAGCCGCCGCCGTCGAGGGACGCATCGTGCAGATCGCGTTTCTGGCTTCGTCGCGCCTTACCGTCGATCTCATGCGGCTGATGCTCAAGCGCCTCACCCATACCGGCTCGACGCTGCGTGCGCGAGCGGTCGCGGACAAGGCCGCCATCGCCCAAGCGGTGGAAAAGAACGTGCTGCCGTTTCTCGCCTCGGGCCGCGTCAAGCCGCTGATCGATTCGACTTTTCCGCTTGCGCAAGCGAGCGCCGCCCATGCCCGCATGGAAAGCGGTAAGCACATCGGCAAAATTGTACTGACCCTTTGAAATTAAACGAGAATATTTCTTGCCCCAAAACGCGCCAACCGCTACTAAGACCAAGCGATTGCACGGAACAATCAGGGTGAGCCAGGCCTTCGGCGGCCGCCCATATTGCGGTCAGCGGTCGTGAATTCGGCGCAAAGCGCAGGCGTTAGTGGTTCCGGGGAACTTGTCTTGCGTGGTGCGAGGCGCCGCTTGCCGGCACGGAGGGGTTGTTTGGGATTTTTGCGCGCCGCGAGGCTTGACGCCTGGCCGGGCCGCTGGCTCGGCCGGCTGCCTTCAGGTGCAATCTTCGCCGCTGCCCTCGCCATCGTCCTGTTCGTTCCTGCCGCCGGTCGCGCGGTCGAAGCGATCAATGTCCATAGCGATACGCAGGCAATCGATCTGACCGATGCGGTCGATTTTCAACATACCGAGGGCGACCGTATCCAGGTGTCGACCGCGCCAGGCGCCGACGGCATCATCCGCCGCATCGAGGTGCGGGCACGTGCCGGCGGCAGCAACTGGGCGGTTTTTGCGCTCGCCAACAATGGCGATGAGCAGATCGACCGGCTGGTCGTCGCGCCGCATTACCGTATGGTCGGCTCCGGCCTGTTGTGGCCCGATCTCGGTCTGTCTCGCATCGTCTACATCACGCCGTCGTCGGGCGACCCGCCGGAGCGGCAGGACAATGCCGGCGCCGATGTGTTTCGCATCACGCTCGATCCGGGGACCGTGATCACATTCGTTGCCGAGTTGCGCACCGACAATCTCCCCCAGCTCTATCTGTGGGAGCCCGACGCCTATAAGGATAAGCTCAATTCGCTCACGCTCTATCAGGGCATTGTCATCGGCATTGCGGGATTGCTGGCGCTGTTCCTGACGATTCTGTTCGTGGTCAAAGGCAGCGTGATGTTTCCGGCCGCGGCTGCGCTCGGCTGGGCGGTGCTGATCTATATCGGCATCGATTTCGGCTTCTGGCCGAAAGTCTTCGATCTCTCGTCAGGCGCCGAACGCATCTGGCGCGCCTCCGGTGAAGCGATCCTTGCCGCCACGCTGTTGGTGTTTCTGTTCGCCTATCTCAATCTCAATCGCTGGCACGTGCGCTATTCCCACATCACCGTCGGCTGGCTTGCGTTCCTGGGGGCGCTGGTCGCCGTCGCGCTGTTCTCGCCGGCGGTTGCCTCGGGCATCGCGCGCATGTCGCTATTCCTGGTCGCGCTGCTGGGCTTTGCGCTCGTCATTTACCTCGCAACCCACGATTACGATCGCGCCGTGATGCTGATCCCGACCTGGCTTCTTCTTGTGGTTTGGGTCATCGGTGCGGCCTTGACCGTACTTGGGCTCGTCACCAACGACATTGTCGGTCCGGCGCTGCTCGGCGGGCTTGTTCTCATCGTCATGCTGATCGGCTTCACCGTGATGCAGCATGCGTTTGCCGGCGGCGGAATGGCCAGCGGCATCGTCTCCGATATCGAGCGCCGGGCGCTGGCATTGACCGGCGCCGGCGACATGATCTGGGACTGGGACGTGTCCGCCGACAAGGTGTTCACGAGCCCGGAGACCGAGGCGGCGCTCGGTCTCAAACACGGCGCGCTTGAAGGTCCGGCGGCCAAATGGCTCGACGTGTTGCATCAGGCCGACCGCGACCGCTTCCGCGCCACGCTCGACAGCGTGCTTGAACAGCGCCGCGGACGCGTCGTGCAAGATTTCCGCATGCGCACCGCCGACGGCCACTATCTATGGTTCGCCTTGCGGGCGCGGCCGGTCGTCGGCTCCGACGGCGAGGTGGTCCGGCTGGTCGGCACGATCACCGACGTCACTGAGTTCAAGACAGCAGAGGAGCGGCTCCTCCACGACGCCGTTCACGACAACCTGACCGGCTTGCCCAATCGCGAATTGTTTCTCGACCGCCTCAAGGCGGTGCTTGGGCTCGCCAAATCCGACGCCGCGCTGCGTCCGACCGTGCTGGTGATCGATATCGACCGCTTCAAACAGGTCAACGATTCGGTCGGCATGGCGGTCGGCGATTCCATTCTGCTGACGTTGGCGCGCCGGCTCGGCCGGCTGATCAAACCGCAGGATACGCTGGCCCGGCTTGCCGGCGACCAATTCGGCATGATCCTGTTGTCGGAACGCGATTCCGCGCGCATCACCGCATTTGCCGAGACCATTCGCAAGACGCTGCGCGCTCCGATCACGTTCCGCGACCGCGAAATATTCTTGACCGCTTCAATCGGGCTTGCGCTCGGCGGCGGCGATCCAGAACAGGCCGAAGACCTGCTCAAGGATGCGGAACTTGCGATGTATCACGCCAAGCGCACCGGCGGCGACCGCATCGACGTGTTCAAGGACGCAATGCGGGCGCGAAAATCGGATCGCTTGTCGGTGGAATCCGATCTACGCCGCGCGCTTGAGCGCGATGAAATCACGATCCTTTATCAGCCGATTGTGCGCCTTGAAGACCGCGCGGTAGCCGGCTTCGAAGCGCTCGCCCGCTGGAACCATCCGAAACTTGGCCGCCTCTCGCCGGCGGAATTCATCAACATTGCCGAGGAAACCGGGTTGATCGTCCAGCTCGGCCTTTCAGTCCTCGATCGCGCGGCGCGGCAACTGAGCACCTGGCAGCGCACGGTCCGCCACCGCGAACCGCTATTCGCCAGCGTGAACGTGTCATCACGGCAATTGCTGCGTCACGACCTGATCCAGGACTTGCGCACGGTGCTGGCGCGCGCACCGTTGACCCGGGGCTCGCTCAAGTTGGAGCTGACCGAATCCACGGTGATGGAAAATCCGGAACAGGCCGCGCAGATGCTCCACCGCATCCGCGAGCTTGGCGCCGGCCTGGCGCTCGACGATTTCGGCACCGGCTATTCGTCCCTCGCTTATCTGCAGCGCTTTCCGTTCGACACGATCAAGATCGATCAATCCTTTGTACGCATGTCAGCCAAGGGTACGCGGCCGGTGATCCTGCGCTCGATGATCGCGCTGGCGCACGATCTCGGTATGGACGTGGTCGCAGAAGGCGCCGAAACCGATTCCGATGCGGTCGAGCTGTTTCAGCTCGGCTGCGAATATGCGCAAGGGTTCGCATTCGGCGAGCCGATGAGCGCTGAACGGGCGCGCGCGCTGCTCGAGCCGGAGTCAGGCATCAGGGATCAGCAATCAGGGATCAAGGCGAAGGTCTTCTGATCAGGAGTCAGTAATCAGTAATCAGGTATCAGAATCCCTGATTGCTGCTTCCTGTTACGCGTGGCCGGCTTCGCTCGACAGCATGCCGAGATCGATACCGAGCTTCCTCAATGCTTTTTCGTATTTGGCGCCCGGATCCGCTCCAAAGATGAGCTCGGAGTCGGCCGCGCAATGCAGCCAGCCATTGCCCTGGATCTCGGTCTCAAGCTGGCCTGGCGCCCAGCCGGCATAACCAAGGGCCAGAATGGCGCTCGCCGGCCCCTCGCCGCGCGCGATCGCCTTGAGAATGTCGATGGTCGCGGTGAGACAAATGCCGTCGTCGATCGGCAGCGTCGAATTCTCGATAAAGAAATCGGCCGAATGCAAGACGAAGCCGCGCTCGGTTTCGACCGGTCCCCCGCGCATGACCTTTACGCCGCCAGCGCGCGTCGGCAGCCGTATGATGTCGGTCGCCGGAATTACATTCAGCTTCACCAGAAGGTCGGAGAAATTGATATTCGGCGCCGGATGATTGACGACAATCCCCATCGCTCCCTCCGACGAATGCGCGCAAACGTAGATGAGCGAACGGGAAAAGCGCTCGTCCATCATCGCCGGCATGGCGATCAACATTTGGCCGTCGAGATAGCCTCGGCGCCGGCCTTTCGTGGATGTGCCGCGCGGCGTCTTCATATTGGAAAGGTTAGCCCATCGATCCGCAATTGCAAACGAACAGCAGGTCAAAAAGTTCATTGTCACAATGTGACGCGGGCGCGCTCGGTTAACCTCTGCAACCAATGTCAGCGACAAAACGCGCATGCCCCAAAAGCTGATGCCGCCAACTGTCGGCAACCGGGTTCGCCGCTTGGTCACAATCTTGGTCACAATCATGTCAGTGGCGCTTGTATCCGCCTGGGCTTAGACAACGGCCATGATCTTGGCAGCCAAAAGTCCGCCCGCAGCTTCGGCCATGAGGGCGCACATGACCGCACACATGACTGCGCACATGGCGCGATTCATCCCGCTACCGCGATGCCTGTTCCCGGCCGCCATTCTGATGGGCCTTGCCACAGTGCCGTCCGCGTCCGCGCAGGATGCTTCGAACTGGGATGGGCAGACTCACAGCGCCGCCCGTCTGATCGCGGGCGCGACGAGCAAAAATCACGATGCTGCCTTCTTGCGCGCCGGCATCGAGATCAAGCTCGATCCCGGCTGGCAGACTTACTGGCGCGACCCTGGCGATTCCGGAGCGCCGCCGACATTCGATTTTTCCGGTTCTGAAAACGTGAAATCGGTGAACGTGCTTTGGCCTGCGCCCGAGCGGCTTCCCGACGGCGCCGGCGGCAATTCGATCGGTTATCGCAACCACGTTATTCTGCCGCTCCATGTCGTTCCGACGGAAACCGCCAATCGAACGGCGCTGCGGCTCAAACTCGAATACGATGTCTGCTTCAACATTTGCATCCCGGTTGAGTCCAATCTCGTCCTTAACCTCAGCGGCGACGGCGCCGAAGACGCGGCGATCGAGCGCGCCGAGATTCGCGTGCCGCGCCCGGTCGCACTCGGGCAGCAAGCCGACGCGATGCGTGAGCGCGTCCAAGCCGCAACCGGTCGAGGCGCCGCGGGTGAAAGCGCGGATCAGCACAGGGAGCCTCTTGCCATTCTCGGCCTGCATCGTCAGCCGGGCGATGCGCACGATCGTGTCGTCGTCGATGTTGCGGCGCCCGTCGGCGCGCCGGTCGAGCTGTTTGTCGAGGGCCCCACGCCCGATTGGTCGCTGCCGCTGCCGCAACAGAGCGCGGCCGATGGCGCCGTCCGGCACTTCGAATTCGACCTCGAGGGTCTGCCGCCGAACGCCAAAGCTGAGGGCGCGGCGCTGACTTTGACGGCGGTTTCCGGCGACGACGCCATCGAAGTGACCGCCCATCTCGACTAGGTATTGGAACTTCAAATCCACCGCACGAGCCGCTAGTTTAGGGCCCGCCCGCGACAGCGGTCGGAATTTTATTGCGAAAGCGAGAGGACAGGATCATGGCGATTAAGGTTGGCGACCGCGTACCCGGCGGCAGTTTCATGGTGATGACAGCCGATGGGCCAAAGCCCAAGACCACGGACGATTTGTTCAAGGGCAAGAGGGTGGTGTTGTTCGCGGTGCCGGGCGCCTTCACGCCGACCTGCCATCGCAATCATCTGCCGGGATTTGTGAAGAACGCCGCCGCGATCAAGGCTAAAGGCGTCGACACGATTGCGGTGACCGGCGTGAACGACGTGTTCGTCATGGATGCCTGGAAAAAAGCTTCCGGCGGCGACGCCATTGAATTTCTCGCCGACGGCAGCGGCAACTGGGCCAAGGCGGTGGGACTGACCGCGGACTTGACCGAGCGAGGTCTCGGCGTCCGGTCACAGCGTTACGCCATGCTGGTTCAGGACGGCGTGGTGAAAGCGCTCAACGTCGAGGACGCGCCGGGCAAGGCGGAAATTTCCAGCGCCGATAATATTTTGAAGGCGCTGTAAGTGTGTCATTCCGTGGCGCGGGCCAAAGCCCGCGAGCCCGGAATCCATAGTCCCGGCAGTTAGTCTTTTCTCCACAACCGTGATTATGGATTGCGGAGAGCCGCTATCGCGGCTTCCGGAATGTCGGTTACGGCACCACTTTCCCCGCCGCCCTAATCTCCGCGATCGCTTGCCGCGCGAGCAGATCGGCGCGCTCGTTGAGCGCATGACCCGCATGACCGCGCAGCCAGTGCCAGCGGATCTGATGCTGGCGCATCGCCGTATCGAGCCGCTGCCACAGATCGATGTTTTTGACCGGCTTTTTGTCCGCCGTGCGCCAGCCGTTCTGTTTCCATCGCGCCAGATAGGCTGTCACCCCGTCGCGAAGATATTGGCTGTCGGTGTGCAGATCGATGCGGCACGGTTTCTTGAGCGCTTCGAGCGCTGAGATCGCGGCCATCAGCTCCATGCGGTTGTTGGTCGTGTTCGCCTCGCCGCCTTTAAGCTCCTTCTCGTGGTCGCCAAAGGCGAGGATCGCGCCCCAGCCGCCAGGTCCGGGATTTCCGGAACAGGCGCCATCGGTGTGAATGACGACGTGCGGCAACCTGTGCGGCGGATGCTGCGGCGTTGCTTCGCTCACGGCTCAATCAATCCATAATCGCGCGCGCTCTTTACTTTCTGGTGGAAGCGGAGTTTGCGTGCATATTCGCGCGGGTCCTTCGGCCGCACCAAGGCGCCAGGAGGCACGTCCAGCCAATCGACCAGCCGCGTCAAGAGAAAGCGCAGCGCAGCGCCGCGCGCGAATAACGGCAGCTTGTCCCACTCCTCGTGCGACAGCGGCCGCGTTTTCGCGTAATTGGCAAGCAGCGCGCGTCCTTTGGTGACGTTGAACGAGTGGTCGGTCTCGAAACACCAGGCGTTGAGACAGATCGCCACGTCGTAGACCAGCGTGTCGGTGCAAGCGAAATAGAAATCGATCAGCCCGGACAATTTATCGCCGAGGAAAAACACATTGTCCGGAAACAGATCGGCGTGAATGACGCCCTGCGGCAGCCCGCGCGGCCACTCGCGCTCCAGGACAGCCAGCTCGGTACCGACCATCGTTTCCAGATTGCGGTCGACCTTGTGCGCGCGCTCGCGGCAACCCTCGTAGAGCTGCCGCCATCCGGCGACCGACAGCGCATTGTCGCGGCGCATCGCAAAATCCGCGCCGGCGAGATGCAGCCGCGCCAGCGCCCCGCCGAGCGCGCCGCAATGGGCCGCGCTGGGGCGGCGAATCCACATGCCGTCGAGGAAGGTGACGATTGCGGCCGGGCGGCCGGCGACCTTGCCGAGCACCTTTCCGGCGCGGTCTTTCACCGGCTGCGGGCAGTTGATGCCGCGGCTGGCGAGATGCTCCATCAGACTCAAGAAAAACGGCAGATCGCGCTCGGCGACGCGCCGCTCGTACAGCGTCAGTATGAAATGGCCCTTTGCGGTATGGACGAGGAAGTTCGAGTTTTCGACGCCTTCGGCGATCCCCTTGTAGGACAGAAGCGCGCCGATGTCGTAGCCGGCGAGAAACCGGCTCAAATCCTCCGCCGCGACATCGGTATAGACTGCCATGAAAGGTCCCCGCGAAACGCGCCTGCCATGCGGCTCACGCCGCACCGCCCCCGAGCCACCGCAAATAGCGCGCGTAAAGATCGGCCGTTTCCGCGCCGCCGTCGCGATAGATGACGGGCGCCAGCGAGCGGCCTTCGGCATGCGCGAGCCGAAACGCCATGTAACGGTATTGTTCGGGATAGTGCGCCGTCTCGGCCGCTTCGAACAATGCGTCGAATGCCGGCGATGGCTCGACCGGATCGAGCCGGTCGCGCTCGTAAATCGCGGCGCGCTCGGCGATCAGCCAGCCGTCGCCGCGGCGCTCGACGCGGTCGAGAAAACGCGAAAACGAGGTGAGGTCGGCCTCGACCGCGCCGAATTTCTGCCGCACGCGAATAATCACCGGCGTCTCGGCGATCGCGCGATCCTTGTCCAGCTTGATCGTCGGAGCAAACAGGTGATGGCGCGACCAGCTGCGGCTCGCGGCAAAGCCGGCGCGGCAGCGCTCGACGAATTGCTCGAACGGGCCGCGAAACCACGACACCGAAATATGCCCGTCGGGCGTAAACGTGCCGCGCAGCTCCTTCCATTTGCCCTGGTCACGATAGAGACCCCAAGCCTGGATGAGTTCGGCGATGGCAAATTTATCGACAAATTCCATTGGATGCGCCTTGCCCAAAGCACCATAGGCTACAGCATGATCCCGAAAAGTGGATACCGGTTTTCGGAAAAGATCATGCTCAAACAACAAGCTAAAGCGAAATGGTGATTCAACCTAATGCCATTTCGCTTTAGCGCGGCGACGCCATGCAATTGCCGCGGCTCTCAAGAATCATCCACCGGGCGCGTCGCTTCGACCGAGGGCCGCGCCGCGAAACCGGCGTGCCAGATGGCAAGGCGAGGGTGGTCTTTGCGCCAATCCTGGTCGGCAAAGCGAAAATCGAGATAGGACAGCGCGCAGCCGATCGCAATGTGGCCAATGTCGAATGCGCTTGCCGCAAGCGCGTCGGCTTCGGGCTCCAGACTATCCAGCACAGCGGCGGTGCGCACCGCCGCATTTATTAAATGGAGCTGCGAAGGCTGCTCGCGCAGCCGCTCGTTGCGCGCGAGCACCAGCAGATCCAGAAAGCCGTCGCCTAGCGCCTGGCGGCGCAGCGCCACAGTGCGCAGCTTGCGGTCAAGCGGAAACAATTGCGGCTCGCCGTCGAGCGCGTCGAGATATTCGCAGATCACCGGCGAGTCATAGAGCGCCGTGCCGTCGTCAAGCACGAGCGTCGGAATCTTCGACAACGGATTGTCCCGCATCAGCTCCGCATGCGGCGTGGTCATCGCCGCGACCGTGCGCACGCAATTGAGCCGATCAATTAATCCGCGCTCATGGGCAACGATCATAACCTTGCGCACGAACGGCGAGCGCGGCGACCAGTGCAGCTTCATGGATCATCCTCCGCCGCAATGGCGCGCTCCCGCTCTGCAGGCGCGCCGTTGCGCGCGAGCGATGGGAAAGGGCCTAAAGACTGCCGCGCAGACGTACCACGCAACTTCGGCGATGAACGCTAGCGGGCGCCTTGCCCGCGCATCGCGTAAAACGCGGCATAGAACCTCTTGCATGCCTCGGCGAGCGAATTGGCGGCGCGCTTGCCGGGACCGGCGAGATCGAAGCTGTAGTCGCAGCCTTCCCCCGCACAGGCGTAAAAGCGCATGCCGCGCAGCGTCTCGGCAAACTCCGAATTTTCCTGGCCGCAATAGGGACAAATCATGACGATGCGTGCAGTCGATTGTATTTGCGAAATGCCATAATTGCGCATGGCGGTCGCCCCTTCATTCGCGCGCGCGAGGGCTTCCGTGCGCGGCGAATCGGCATCATTTTAGCAAACGATTGCTTTAACACCGCTTTATGACTGCCATTATTCACTTCTGCCCGCTTGTCCGCCTCGGAACGGCGCGGCAGTATTGGAGAGCGGGTGCCCATAAGATCCCGATTGCGGGGCTGGCACCCAGGGGAACGGCTTTGAACGGCTGACTTTCGGCCACGGATGAGTGGGGCGCATGCGCGCATGAAAACTATTCTCGTTCCGACCGAGCAAAGCCCTACGATGGTATCGGCCTTGGATACCGCGCTGCTGCTGGCGCGGAAATTCGATAGCTGCATCGAAGGCTTCCCGCTGCGGCCCGCAGTCGCCGATCTGGTGGCGATGGACCCCGACAGCGGCCTGACCATGGTCGCCGTCAAGGAGAATGACGCCGAAATGGTGCGGCAGGCGGAGACGCTGTTCCGCTCGTTCGTGGAGAGCAAGCAGGTTCCGGAAAGCGCCGGCAAGGCCCCGGCCTCGCTGTCCTGGTCGTGGCTCGGCGACGCGCCGAGCGGGCACGATTTTGTCGGCAGCTATGGCCGGGTGTTCGACATCATCGTGCTGGCGCGGCCAGGCGACGAATGGCAAAGCCCGTCGATGATCACCTTGGAATCGGCACTGTTCGAAAGCGGCCGCCCGGTGCTGATCGCGCCGCCGACTTCGCCGCGCTCGCTCGCCACCAATATCCTGGTAGCGTGGAACCAGAGCACCGAGCAGGCGCGCACCATGGCGGATGCCATGCCGTTTCTCCGCGCCGCCGAGCGGATCACGATCTTGACGGTGGAAGGCGCCACGGTGGCGGGCCCGAGCGGCGAGCAAATGGCGCACTCGCTGGCGATGAACGGGATCAAGTCCGAGACCATGACGCTCAAACCCACGGGCAAGCGTAGCGCCGGCGAGACGATCCTGGCCAAGGCGGATGAGCTCGGCTGCGATCTCATCGTCAAGGGCGCCTATACGCAAAGCCGGCTGCGGCAGATGATCTTTGGCGGCACCACCCGGCACATCCTGGCCAATGCCAAGCTGCCGGTCTTAATGGCGCACTGACGTCGCAGCCCAGTGATTGCTTGAGCTCCATTGTCAGCGCTTTACCAGACGCTCTTGCCGTTCGCCGACGCGCTATTGCGCGCCGCTGTCGGGCTTGCGCTGGTGCCGCACGGCTTGCGCAATACCTTCGGTTTCTTTCCCAATACCGGCGTGCGCGCGCTTAGTCTGACCGATTTGGCCGAACAGCTCGACGAGACCGGCTATCGTCCAGGCAAGCTCTGGGCGCCGGCGATTTCGCTCACCCAACTCGTCGGCGGGCCGCTCCTTGCGCTCGGCCTGTTCACGCGGCCGGTCGCCGCAGTGGTTCTGGTTTTTCTTCTGGTCAGCAATGTCGAACGCTGGCGCGTCGGCCGCTATTTTTGGAATCAGCTTGGCCTGGAATATACGCTGATGTGGACGATCGCCACGTTCTACGTCTTGATCTCCGGCCCCGGCCCCTATTCGCTCGATCGCATTTTCGGATTCTAAAGGACGCGCGCTTGCCCCCCAGCGAAGGTTTTCTCGACGCCAACGGCGTAAGTCTCCATTACGCGCTTGCCGGCAACAATGGCCGGTCGGTCGTGTTGCTGCACGAACTCGGCGGCACGCTCAATTCATGGGACGGCGTGGCGCCGCGCCTGGCAGAGCATTTTCGCGTGCTGCGCCACGACCAGCGCGGTGCAGGTCTTTCGGAAAAAGTGCGCCAGGAATTCACCAACGACATGCTGGTCGAGGATTTCGAGACGCTCGCCGCGGCGCTCGCGCTGCCGCCGCCTTATCACTTCGTCACTGTCGCGGCCGCAGCGACGCAAGCGCTGCGCTTTGCCGAAAAATATCCGGACCGCGTCGGTGCGCTGGTGCTGTGCAATCCGGCGCCGGGCGTCGATCCGAGTCGCGCCGCAGTCTTGGACGAGCGCGCCGCCTTTGCCGCGCGCGAGGGCATGCGCGCCTCGCTGCCGACCACGCTCGCTTTGTCCTATCCGCCGCAGCTCGGCGAGCGCGCGGCTTACGAAGCCTATCTCGGGCGTTATCTCGCCAACGATCCGGTCTGCTTCGGCTTTGCCTTTCGCGCTTTGGCGCGCACCAATATGCTGCATATGCATCCGCTGCCCGGCGATGGTCGTCGCCGGCCGCCACGACACGGTGCGGCCGCATGCCGGCTCGGCCGAGCTTGCCAAGAAAATTCCCGGCGCGCGGTTCGAGCTCATCGACGACGGCG
>DASSXN010000113.1:0-18614 GCA_035703785.1 Xanthobacteraceae bacterium | reverse complement strand
GGCATGACGGACGCGAAGAACGGAAAGAACGAAAAAAGATTCGGAGGCGAAACGCCGACAGACGCAAGGCTCTTCTGCCGTGGCTTCGGCCACGGCCGCGCCCCCATCGGGGGGCGCACATCTATCGGCGTTCCACCGCGGTTCTGGCTTAGGCGACCGAACGCCACCACCCAGCTTCAGTTCCGCGCTACCCGGGATGAGGCCGCCGTCGGGCTTTCCCCTTAGCTTGCCAGTCTCGGTACAGCGAAGCTCCTCGCAGACCGGTCGTAGTGCCGGTCGGGCGGACTTCCCGAAGCCGCCCGGGAGCGGGTTGCAAGTCCGCGCGCGGGCACCGCACTCGCCCCGCACTACGGCCTGCCGGCCGCAGCGCACCGAATCATTGGGCGAGGTTCAAACTCATATGTAACGTAATCGGTGACGAATGTCAATGTTGCGGTGACGATTATTTCATGCTCTTTCTCCCCGCGTGCGGGGGAAGGTCGGGATGAGGGGGCGCTACTGCCAGGCTCAGACTCGCGGGCAGGCCCCCTCACCCGGATTGCTGCGCAATCCGACCTCTCCCCGCACAGCGGGGAGAGGAAAAAATAGATCCTCGTTCGACGCGCAATCGGGATTAAACCCCGAATAGCGTCTCGGCATTGCCGTGGGCGATGCGTTCGCGGTCGGCGGCAGAGACCGGGATCTGCTCCAGAAACGCGCGCGCTAACGTCATCGACTGATAGGGGTGGTCGGCGGAGAACATGATCCGCGGCACGCCGACCTCGAGCAGCAGGTTGAGAAACGTTGTGGGAAAATTAAAGCCCGACACCGTGTAATACACGTTCTCGCGCAAGTAAGCCGTGATCGGCCGCTGCAGCTTGGTCATTGCCGGTGTCATATTGTCGAGCCGGGGAAACAGCGACATCAAGCCTTCGCCGAGATGGCCGATCACGAGCTGCAGTTTCGGAAAACGGTCGAAAGCGCCGCCGAGAACGAGCCGAATGACATGAACGGCGGTCTCGATGTGCCAGCCCCAGCCGGGACTGCCGAACATGTCGCTCACCAGCGGTGAGAAGCCGGCGTAATAGGCGTCGAACACCGGCTGCGGCGGCTTGGTCGGATGGATGTGGATCGGCGCGTTGAGCGCCTCGGCGCATTCCAGAATCGGCCAGAAGAATTTATCGTCGAGATAGCGGCCGCGCACGTGGCCGTTGATCACCGCGCCCTTGAATGCGCCGGAACGCAGGCGTTGCTCCAATTCCGCCGCCGCCTTGTCCGGCGTCATGGTCGGCAGCGCGGCAAAGCCACCGAAGCGCCTGGGATGTTTTTTCACCGCTTCGGCGACGGCATCATTGGTGTCGCGCGCGAGCGCGATGGCATCGCCAGCATCCAATTGCTCGGTGCCCGGCGAGGTCAAGGACAGCATCTGAAAATCGATGCCGGCGGCGTCCATGGCGGCAAGGCGCTTGTCGCCGATGTCGCACAGCGGCTCGATCAGCTTCATCGCGCGGCCTTCGAATTTCAGCGCCGCCTTTTTCAGATCCTGGCCGGGACCGTCGAGAAACAAGGGCGTGGCAAAATGCTCTTCAAGTGTGATGACGCGCATGGTCGGGCTTTCTTCCTTGTGTTGCGTCGACGCTTAACCGTCATCCTGAGGTGGCCGCGCCTGTAATCACGTTCCCCTCCCCCTTGTGGGGAGGGGTTGGGGTTGGGGGTCGCGTCGTTATGCCCGTGCGGCAACGGAAACAAACCTCCTTTGGGACCCCCCTCCCTACCCTCCCCCGCAAGGGGGGAGGGAAGATTTATTCGACACTGATGTGGGAGTCGCGGATGAGCTTGCGCCATTTTGGCTCCTCGCTGCGAATACGCTCGGCAAGGCCGGAGGGCGAACCGGCGAGCGATTCGAAATATTGCGCGTCGAGAAAGTCGTGCTGCACCTTGGGATCGGCAAAGACGGCGCGAACCTCGGCATTGATCTTCTCGACCACATCGGCGGGAACGCGCGCCGGGCCGAACAGCCCGAACCACGACACCGCGGTGAAGCCCGGCACGGTTTCGGCGATCGCCGGTACCTCCGGCAGAAGCGCCATGCGCTTCTCGGCGCCCAGCCCGATGATCTTGACCGCGCCCGCCTTGGCCTGCGGCATGGCGCTGCCGGTCGAGATGAACATCAATTGGATGTGCCCAGCCATCACGTCTTCGAGCGCCGGGGTCGCGCCCTTGTAATGGACGGCGACGAAATTCACGCCGGTCACGGCTTTGAACATTTCCATGTTGAGGTTACCGCTCGAGCCGACGCCATAATCGCCGTAGTTCAATTGGCCGGGCTTGGCTTTGCCGAGCGCGATGAGGTCTTTGACGCTATCGGCCGGCACCGCGGGGTTGAGCACCAGCGCGTGATTGATGCTGACGAGACCGGTGATCGGCGTGAAGTCCTTCACCGGATCGTAGGCGAGATGAGGATAGAGCGACGGATTGACGATGAAGGTCGTTTCCGGACCGATGAACAAGGTGGAGCCGTCGCCCGGCTGGCGCGCGACATATTCGGCGGCGACCTGATTGTTGGCGCCCGGCTTGTTTTCCACGATCGCCTGCGCGCCCCAATCGGCGATGAAGCGGCGCGCCAGCATGCGCGCCAATAGATCGGTGACGCCGCCTGGCGACGCCGGCGCGATGATGGTGATGGTCTTCGACGGATAGCTGTCGGCGCGAGCCGGCGCCGGTGCGACTGCGAGAGCGGCGGTGATGAGAAGGGCAGCGGCAGTGCGCAATTTCACAATTCGCGTTCTTCCCCTCCCCCTTGCGGGGAGGGGTTGGGGTGGGGGTCGAGAGGTGACACGCATGCGTGAACGGCGGCGTAGTCCCTCGCGACCCCCCTCCCTACCCTCCCCCGCAAGGGGGGAGGGAAGATGCAAAACATGTTGCACTACCAAATCCATTTCGCGGGGACGCTTCTACTAAATCGACTTACTTCTTCGCTGCGGCATAGGGATAGATCATGCTGCCGGTCTTGTATTGCGGCGGCCACAGGATCGGCTGCACGCTGCCGTCGCGAAACTGATCGATATTGCCGGCGGCAACGTTCTGAAATTGCGTGACCAGTGTGCGAGGGGCCGCCCAGGCGCCGTCGGCGGCATAATTGATTTCGCCAACCACGGTATAGAAAGTGTGGTGGTGGATGTAATCGGCGAGTATCGCGGGATCGAGGCTCTTGGTCGCTTCCACTGCCTGCGCCAAGACCTGTCCCGCGGCATAGCCGAACGGCACGAAGGCATAACCGATCGGATCGATTTTTTCACCGGCAGCTTTGGCTTGATAGCGCTTGAGCACATCGGTGACGCCGGGAAAATTAAAGCTCGGCGCCGGCACGAAGCTTTCACTGATCACGATGCCGTCGAGCATCGGCCCGAGCTGCATTTTGATCGGCGTGATCAAAAGACCGATCAGGGTGCCGCCGAACATTTTGGGGCTCAATCCGATTTCGGCCGCCGCGCGCACGATGCCGACCGTGTCCGGCGGATAGGCGGCGACGAACACGATGTCCGGATTGGCCGCCTGCACGGCGCGCATCACCGGCGCGAAATCGGTCGTGCTCGGCGGATAGCTTTGATCGTAGATGATCTTGAAGTCCCCGGCCTTGGCGTTCTCCCGCGCGCCGTCGGCGGAGGTTTTCGAAAATTCAGCATCGGCGGCGACGATCGCGACGGTTTGCGGCTTCGGCTTCTGCGCCGCGGCGAGCACGAAGAAGCCGCGCGAGAACGCCTTGGTTCCTTCCGGCCCGACCGGAATCATGTCGAAGTAGCGCGAATAGTGGAAATGCCGGTTCACGTCGATCGCCAGAATGCTGATCGTCGTCATGTTGTGCTGCATGATCACCGGCATGGCGGCCGCCACCATGTTGGTGGCATAGGGACCGAGCAACAGATCGACTTTGTCGACGGTGATCAGCTTGGTGTAGATGCCCGGCACATTGGTGGGATTGCTTTGATCGTCGTAATAAACGAGCTCCACCGGCCGGCCGAGCAGGCCGCCATGGGCGTTGACGTCGTCGCGCCACAGCTCGAGTGCGATGATGAGCTGCTTGCCGTTCTGCGCCACCGATCCGGTCAAGGCCATGCTGAAACCGACCTTGATCGGATCGGCAGCGCGCGCGGATCCAACGAGTGCCAGCGAAATCAAGGCAGTCGCGACGATCCGCTTGATGCTCAGCATGAGGTTCCCCCGCCTTTTATTTTGTTTGTCCCCTCCCCCACCCGGGCCGTGCTTGCGCGCGCCCGAGTGCATGCTTGTTGGGGAGGGGTTGGGGTGGGGGTCGAGAGGCGATGCGACAGCGTAGATCGTAGCGTACTGCCTGATGACCCCCCTCCCTACCCTCCCCCGCAAGGGGGAGGGAAAGATCGAGTCACTTCATCATTTCGTCGCTCGGCAGAATACCCCACAAATTCGCCGCCGATGGATCCTTGGCCCACACCTTCGGGCGCTGCGGATTGTCGCGGTGCCACGGCCGCGGCTCGAAATAACCGAGCTCCTCATTCATGCGGTCGAGCTCGGCAAAAGTCTCGGTGATCAAGCCGTTCGCCGCGCGGTGATAGGCGAACAGATTGTGACCGATGCCGTGCCGTCCCGGCCCCCATAACAGCTTATAGCCACGCAAGCTGAGAAGATCGCAGGCCTGCTGCAAATGCGCCCAATCGCGCAGCTCGAAGGCGGTGTGGAAATGCCGGTTCGATCCGGTTTCCATCAGATTGATGGTGTGGTGATCGGGACCGCAGCGCAGGAACGAGAAGAAGTCGCCCATCCAATCGGATTCACGAAAGCCGAGCACGTCGCAATAGAATTTGGTGACGTGCTTGACGTCGGTGACATGAAAGGCGACATGCCCGAGCTTGTACGGCACGATGCCCTTGGACTGGAATTTCTGGTGGGAGAAGGCGTCGCGCTTGAACACCTCCATCACCGTGCCCTTGGGATCGGCAAATACCAGCATGTCCTTGATCGACGGCTCGGGATCTTTGCGGCGCTCGGTCGCGATACCATGGCCGGCGACCTGCTTTTCAAAAGCATCGAGATCAGCCGATGGCGGAATCTGAAAGCCGATGCGGGTGCATTGCGGCTGCGCACCCGTGCGCAACACAATGGAGTGGTGATCGACCGTCGAGGCGAGATAGACGGCGTCTTTCTCCTGCGCCGCAAGCGTCAAGCCGATGATCTCGGTATAGTATTCGGTCTGCTGCGCGAGATCGGGCGTCTCATAGGCGGCGTGCGCGATCTTGCTGACGCGAATCATGCGGTGTCTCCCTTGCCTTTAGTGCTTGCTGCGCGGCAGCGCGCCGATGACATCGACCATGGCGGCGACATCCTTATCGCCCAGGCCCATCTCCATGCAGCGCCGATAGAGGGGCACCACGCAATCCATAAGCGGTGTCGCCACCCCGACGCTGTCGGCAAAATCCGCGATCATGCCGAAATAATGCGCAAGCGTGCCGGCCGAGCCCTGCACCGGGTGGAATCGCCGCTCCGCCATCCATGGCGCGCGGATCGCGAACTGGGTCGAGCCGCCGCTGCCGTTAGCGATCGCCTTGATCATCAGCGGCACGTCGACGCCGGCTTTCAAACCCAGTGCCACGGCTTCGGCGGTCGCGGCAATATTGATGGCGACGAGGAGATTGTTGACGAGCTTGACCCGGCTCGCCGCGCCAAATTCACCGAAGTAGAGACAGGAATCGGTGATGCCAGCCACCACCGCTTCAAGCTTCTTGCAGGCCTCGGCGTCACCGGCGAGATAGACCACGGCCTTGCGCGCGGCGACCATGCCCGGCGTGCCGGAAACCTCGCCATCGACGAACACCGCGCCTTTGTCGGCGAGAAGCGCAATCTGCCGGGTTTTGTCGGGCAGCGGATGCGAGCCGAGCTCCGCCACGATTTGTCCCGGCCGAGCCGAGTGAATGAGGCCGCGCGGGCCGTGAACCACGTCGTCGAGTGCCTCCGTCGACGGCAGGCAGGAGAGCACCATGTCGGCCTGGGCGCCGACATCGGCGGCCGAACGCGCCGGCACGCCGCCGATTTTTTCGAACTCGGCGAGCGAGCTGCGGCGATAGCCGACGACGCGATAGCCGCTTTTGATCAGATTATCCGCAACCGGCAGGCCGATTTTGCCGATGCCGACCAGACCAACCGTGTTCATTTGATTTCCCAATGGCGGTTCCGTTTTTTCGCGTGAGTTCAGTTTGTTCGGTGGCGGCAGATGATTTGTTTGTAAATGATTACCGCGCGCGACCGTTTCCCGGACGCGGTGCAGCGCGATAGCGATGCACCGCAGATCCGGGATCGTTCCATACTCGGCGTGTGTGACGGTCCCGGTTCAGCAGCGCACCATTTCATGCTGCGCTGCGCCCGGGACACGGGTTGCTTGGCGCCTATCGCTTCTCGAAATGACGACATTATTATGCCCTACGTCACTTCGACTGTTTGATCCGACAAGTTGACGCGCACGCCAAGCATGCCCTCCATCACCGTCCATTCCTTGAGCTCGAAACTGCGCAGGCCTTGCGCGAAGAACGGCTCGGCTTGCGCGATGCGGCGCGCCTCGCCGGCATCTTTCACGCGCAGGACAGTCAGGCCATAGCCGCTCGGCGCGCCATCAGGCTCGGTCAACGGGCCGGAGGCGAACAGAACGCCGCGTTTTTCCAGATCGACCATGTAATCAAGATGAGTGGCGAGAAGCGGCTTGAGCTTTTCCGGCGGCACGAGCGGTTTCGAAATCAGCACATAGAGCTTCTTGCGCAGCATCTTGCCCATGAGCTCGGCGGCGCGCGCGTCCTCGTTCATGACCATCCGCTCCGAGATTGATCGCGCATCGTCCGCTGTCCCGTTGCGTGCTGTCAACTCCGCCCCAACTCAAAAAAACCGCGACGATTGCAGAGGCAGACCGAGGAAGTGGCGCCCGATCACCTCATAGATGGCAAATTGCGCCTGCGCCTGCTGCGAGACCGCGTGCATGTCGCGGAAGCGGCGTTCGAACGGATTGCTTTCGAAAACCGCGGTGGCGCCGGCGGCGAGATAAGCGGTCTCGGCGACTTGGCGGGCCTGCTGGCTGGCGTGGATCGAGGCCATGCGCAGCCGCACGCGCTGGTCGAACGTGACGGCATCGTCCTGCGTGGCGCGCCAGATCTCGTCCCAGGCGGCGAAGAAAAAAGCCCGCGCCGCCGCAAGCTGCGACTCGGCCACGCCGACCTGGGATTGGATCACCGCATTGTCGCGCAGAACCGTCTTGCTCGCCACCGGGGTCTTGGTCTGCGCGAGCGCAATGAACGCATCGAGCATGGCGCGAGCGATACCGAGCGCAATCGCCGGGAAGCTCGATCCGAACAACTGGTAGATGTTGAACGAATAAAGCGGGCCGTGCTCGCGCCGCTCGGCGGGATCAAGCGCGTGATGAGCAACGGCGCAATCCTCGGGCACGAAGACATCGGTCAGCGCATAGGTATCGCTGCCGGTGCCCTTGAGCCCGATCACATGCCAGACGTCTTTAATGACGGCAGAGCGGCGCGGCACCACAAAGGTCTTTTGCACCGGCTCGCCGCTGGCATCGTGACGCAAGCTGCCATCGGCTTCGGAGACGAAGCTATGCGCCGCAAGCCAGGTGGCATGCCGGCTGCCGCTGGCAAACGGCCATTCGCCGGTGACGCGGAAGCCGCTGGGTTCGGCGATCGCCTTGGCGTTTTTGCTGGTCGAGGGACCCCAGGCCAGCACGCCACGCGGATCGTTCTTGAAAATTTCCGCGGCGATGTTCGGCTTCAGCGACGAGGAAATGGTGGAACAGACCGAGGTCTGCGCCACGCACCACGCCGTCGAGGCGTCCGCCTTGGCGAGCTCTTCGATCGCTTGCATGAAGGCGACCGGCGAGACTTCGTCGCCGCCGTACGCGCGCGGCACCAGCATGCGGAACAGCCGCGCCTGGTGCAGCGCCTCGACGATGTCGGGCGGCAATTCGCGGCCGGCCTCGATGCGGGCGGCCGCCGCCGCGAGCGCCGGCGCGAGCGCCCGTGCATTGGCGACGCAGTCCGCCGTAACGCGCTGGTCCATTGATCCGTCCTTGGGGCCGTACTCGTATTATTTCGCAATCCCACTATACCCGTGTCCCGGACGGGATGGCGACTGCGGAACTGGGCGGGCCACGGCGTTGTTGCTTTGGCGGGACTGCGTCAATTTTTGCGCGGAGATTTCATGCGCCGTTTGATTGATCCATTGCTCGGCTTGAGCATTGCCGGCGTCCTTTGCCTCGCCGTCGTGCCGCTTTTGGCGCAAACGGCCACCGGCGTTCTCGAAGGCCGCGCCGCCTTCGGCGATTGGCGCGCCGACCGGCCGGGCGTGCACCGTCTCATCAGGCCGCGCGATTTGCCGCCGCCGCAACCGGCTGAATCGGCCAGTAACTTTGTCAGAGTCGCGCATCGGGGCGACGAGAAGCCGCTCGTTCCAACCGGCTTTGCCGTCAACCTGTTCGCCTCCGGCTTGACTGGGCCGCGGCTCATCCGCGCCGCACCGAACGGCGATATATTCGTCGCCGAAAGCCGAGCCGGCCGCATCAGCGTGCTGCGGCCCGATGGCGGCGCCGCTGCCAAGAAATCGGTGTTTGCGTCGGGGCTGAACTATCCTTTCGGCATCGCCTTTTATCCGCCCGGTGCAGAACCGCAATGGGTCTATGTCGCCGATACCGGCGCGGTCTTGCGCTTTGCCTACCGCAGCGGCGATCTCTCCCCGCGCGGCGAGCCGGAAACGGTGGTCCCGCGGCTTCCGGTCGGCGGCCATGCGACGCGCGATGTCGCGTTCTCGCCCGACGGCGCGACCATGTATGTGTCGGTCGGCTCAGGCTCCAACGATGCCGAAGGGATGAGCAAGCTCTCAGGCACGAGCCTGCAAAACTTCATTACCGACCATCCGCTCGGCGCGACATGGGGCAATGAATCCGATCGCGCCGATGTTTTGGCGTTCGATCCGCAAGGCAAGAACAAAAAAACCTTCGCGACCGGCATCCGCAACTGCGTCGGCATGGCGGTCGCTCCCGACGGCACACTGTGGTGCTCGACCAACGAGCGCGATGGTCTCGGCGACGACCTGCCGCCCGACTACGTCACCCGCGTGAGCGCCGGCGCCTTCTATGGCTGGCCCTGGTATTACATCGGCGGCAATGAGGATCCGCACCACCGCGGCGAGCGCCCCGACCTCAAAGACAAGGTGGCAATTCCCGACGTTTTGATCGAAGCGCACTCGGCGTCGCTCGGCATGACGATCTATGACGGATCGCAATTTCCGGCGGACTATCGCGGCGACATCTTTGCCGCCGAGCATGGTTCGTGGAATCGCTCCAAGCGTACCGGCTACAAAGTCATTCGCGTGATCATGAAGGACGGCGCGCCGACCGGCGAATACGAGGATTTCGCCACCGGCTTTGTCATCAACGACACCACGGTTTGGGGCCGGCCGGTCGGCGTGACGGTCGCTGGCGACGGCACCCTGCTTATTTCCGAGGACGGCAGCGGCACGATCTGGCGCGTCGCCTATACCGGCAGATCGGCGCCGACCCAGTAACGACCCGTCATTCCCCGCGTGAGTCCGGCGCAACCGGAACAGCCGATACCGGCGGGGCGTTGCCATCAGGAGACCGGGGCTGCATTAGGGTCAAAACTCATTATTTGCGCGGCCGCGACGGTGGGCATTTCGGCCGCTGGCTAGGCGAGAGGAGCGATGTGATCTACACGATCATGAGCGACGAGCAACGACGCCAGCGGCCGAAAGGACCGCGTCCCTTCGGGTTGCAGCGAAAATCGCCGCCGGGTTCGTCGAAGGGCTCGACCGTATTGCCGATACGCTCTTCGCCCTTCTCCTGCCCGGCGAGCAATTTTGGCTGCAACGCGGCTCGTGGAAATAATGAGTTTTGACCCTGGATTATGACTTCACCCCCAGGCAATTTATCTGTCGGCCGGCGGAACCCGCCCTCGAGCGCGGCGGCCGCACGAGCGGACAGCCGGTCCGAAGCCGTCGTCGAAACTGATATTCCGACACGGCTCGACAGCCTGCCGTTCGGGCGTTTTCACGTACTCGTTATCACAGCGCTCGGCATCACCTGGATTCTCGACGGACTCGAAGTGACGCTCGCCGGCGCGCTGTCGGCCGAACTGATGCGCCCCAGCGCCCTAGGATTGAGCAACACGCAAATCGGGCTTGCAGGCAGCAGCTATCTCGCCGGCGCAGTGCTCGGCGCTTTCTTTTTCGGCTGGTTGACCGACCGGCTGGGGCGAAAAAAGCTGTTCACTATTACGCTTGCGGTCTACCTCCTGGCGACGGCGGCGACCGGTCTGTCCTGGGATGGGGGGAGCTATGCCCTGTTCCGGTTCCTGACCGGCGCCGGCATCGGCGGCGAATACACTGCCATCAATTCGACAATCCAGGAGCTTATTCCGGCCCGGTTCCGCGGCTGGACTGATCTACTCATCAACGGCAGCTTTTGGGTTGGCGCCGCCGTGGGCGCGGGGGGATCGCTCATTTTGCTCGATCCGGCGTTCGTCAATCAGGCGATTGGCTGGCGGCTGGCATTTCTGATCGGGGCTATAATCGGACTCGTGATTCTCTTGATGCGATTTTGGATACCGGAAAGCCCCCGCTGGCTCATAACGCACGGCTTGCCGCAACAAGCCGACGAAGTGGTCCGCGGAATCGAAGCGCATTTCGCGCATCTCGGCGAGCGCCCGCGCGGCGCGCCGATCCGATTGCGCATGCGCCGCCACACCCCGCTTTGCGAAGTCGCCCGCACGCTGTTTAAGACCTATCGCGGACGCACGGTGGTGGGCTTGAGCCTGATGGCCTCGCAGGCGTTCTTCTACAATGCAATCTTCTTCACCTATGCGCTGGTTCTCACCGATTTCTACGGCACGCCGGCCAATCAGGTGGGCTGGTACATTCTGCCATTTGCCGCCGGCAACGTGCTCGGACCGATTCTGCTCGGGCACCTGTTCGACACGCTCGGGCGGCGGGTGATGATCGCCACGACTTACGCGCTATCCGGCATTTTGCTTGCGGTGACCGCGCAGCTGTTCAGTCACAATGTTCTGACAGCGCAGGGCTTGACCGCCGCCTGGATGATCGTTTTCTTCTTCGCGTCGGCGGCCGCAAGTTCCGCATACTTGACTGTGAGCGAAATTTTCCCGCTGGAGATCCGGGCGCTTGCCATTGCGTTCTTTTATGCTATCGGCACCGGCGTGGGAGGCGTTATTGGCCCGCTGCTCTTGGGTGCGTTGATCAGTACGGGTTCGCGCGGCAGCGTCGCCATTGGTTACGTAATCGGTGCGGCTTTGATGATCGGCGCCGCGGCAGTCGAGGCGATCTGGGGCGTCGCTGCCGAGCGCAAGTCGCTCGAATCGATTGCGGCTCCGCTGGCACTTGCCGATTCAGAAAGACTTGCCGACCGAGAAAGACTCGCCGACTGAGAAAGATAAGTGGAATTTAGAAATGGGCTTGGAATTCACTCACGTCGATATGGAGCTTGCGGACCGGTTCGTGGTTCCGGACCTGCGCCAATGCGCCCTGTTGCTCGACATCGACGGTACCATTCTCGACCTTGCTCCGGCGCCGCAGGAGGTCTGGGTTCCGGCCGAGCTACGCAACACGCTGTCCCGGCTCGAAGACCTAACCGGCGGCGCCTTGGCGCTGGTATCGGGACGCTCGCTCCATGACATCGATCTGATCTTCTCGCCATTGCAGCTCGCCGCCGTCGGCGGCCATGGCGCGGAGTTGCGCGTGGTGCCTGGCGGTGAGCCGGTGACACGCGCGCGCGAGCTCGATCCGGTATTAAAGCGCAAACTGGCGACGTTGACGGAACTGGGTCCCGGAATTCTGGTCGAGGACAAAGGCTATTCGCTCGCCCTGCACTATCGGCTGGCGCCGGACAAAGGCGATGTCTTGCGCGCGGCGATCCAGGATATCTGCGCCACGGCGCCGCGCGGGTCGGTCGAAATCCTGCCCGGCAAGCTCGTCTTCGAAATCAAGATTACCGGGATCAATAAAGCCGGCGCAGTGCGCGAACTGATGAAGCATCCACCGTTCAAGGGTCGTAATCCGATTTTCATCGGCGACGATACGACCGACGAGCCGGTCTTCCCGATTCTTTCGCAATTCGGCGGCTTGGGTTTTTCAGTCGGCCGTGTGGTCGCGGACGTTAACGGCCATTTCGAGAAACCAGAATCGGTGCGCGCGTGGCTTTCGCGCATCGCCAACAAAGGCCAAGGCAAGGGCCAAGGCACGGCACTATGAACGATCGGGCCCACGACCTCGCCGTGCTCGCCAAGAATAGAGCGACCGGCGCCCAACACGATTCGCGGACCGCGCCCGGCGGCATGATTGACCATGGGCTCGATCTCGCCGTTATCGGCAATGGCCGCACCGCGGCGCTGGTCGATCCCTGCTCGCGCATCGTGTGGTGGTGCTATCCGCGCTTCGATGGCGAACCGATCTTCTGCCGACTGTTGTCGGGGCGCGAAGAAAAGGGCTTCTCCGATGTCCTGCTTGAGGACATGGTGGATTATCAATCGCAATATGTGCGTAACACCGCGATTGTTTCCACTATCCTGACTGACCGTCACGGCGCCAAGGTACGGATCACCGATCTGGCGCCGCGGTTCCGCCAATTCGGCCGCGTGTTCCGGCCGCCGCAGCTCTACCGCATCATCGAGCCGCTCGCCGGTCTGCCGCGCATCACCATCCGCATGCGGCCGACCTGCGATTACGGCAAGGCGCTGCCGCATCGTTCGCTCGGCAGCAATCACATCCGTTATGCCAACGACTCCACGGTGATCCGCCTCACCACCGATGCGCCGCTGTCGCTGATCGACGGCGAGGCGCCGTTCGTGCTGACGCGGCCGCTGCACCTGGTGTTCGGCCCCGATGAGCCGTTCACCGGCGATCTGCAGGCGACATGCCGCGACTTCATCGATCGCACGCATGATTATTGGATGGATTGGGTGCGCCGGCTGTCGATCTCTTACGATTGGCAGGAGGCCATCATCCGCGCCGCGATCACCTTGAAACTCTCGAATTTTGACGAAACCGGCGCGGTGGTCGCCGCCCATACCACCTCGATTCCGGAATCGCCGTCATCCGGCCGCACCTGGGATTACCGCTATTGCTGGATGCGTGACGCTTATTTCGTCGTGCAGGCGCTCAATCGCATCGGCGCCACGCGCACGATGGAAGAATTCATTTCATTCACGCTGTCGATCGCGTCCAGGCCGGACGAGGAACTCCGTCCGCTTTACAGCGTGGTGCCGACAACCCTGATCCACGAACGCACCGCGCCCGATCTGCAGGGCTATCGCGGCGACGGCCCGGTACGGATCGGCAATGCCGCCGTCGATCAAGTGCAGCATGACGCCTATGGCAGCGTCATTCTCGCCGCCATGCCGATGTTCTTCGACCGCCGGCTGCCGCGCCCCGGCGACGAGGGACTGTTTCATCTGTTGGAATCGCTCGGGCACCGCGCCGCCGAAAAAGCGTTTCTGCCGGATGCCGGCATCTGGGAATATCGCGGCCGCCAGCGCGTCCATACCCATTCGGCGGCGATGTGCTGGGCCGGCTGCCAGCGGCTCGCCGCCATCGCCATGCGGCTTGGGCTCGAGCAGCGCGCCAAATATTGGAACGGCATCGCCGAGCCGCTGCATGCCGAGCTCCTTGACCGTGCCTGGAATCAGAAGCGCGGCGCCTTTACCGCGGCGTTCGGCTCGGACGATCTCGATGCCAGCGTGCTGCTTCTCGCCGATCTCGGCGTGGTCGAAGTCGACGATCCGCGCTTTGCCTCCACCGTCGCCGCGATGGAGCGCGAACTGGTGCGCGAAAAGCATGTCATGCGCTATGCCAGCGCCGACGATTTCGGCATGCCGGTGACCGCGTTTCTGATCTGTCGGTTCTGGCTGATCGACGCATTATGGTCGCTCGGCCGGCGCGACGCGGCGCGCGATCTGTTCACCGACGCCTTGCAGCACCGTAATCGCTACGGGCTTCTTTCCGAAGACGTCGACCCGCAGACCGGCGCGCTGTGGGGCAATTTCCCGCAAACCTATTCGATGGCCGGACTCATTCTCTCGGCAATGCGGCTGTCCCGCAGCTGGGAAGATCGCTACTGGCGTGGGTGAAGTAAGTCACGCGCTGATTGGTCACGCAAAGTCCGCGATGCGGCGCATTTCGGACTCAACTCCGACATCGCACAATGTCGGCAAAGTGGCAGAACCGGACCAAGTGCGTGGCAGCAAATCAAAGCCCTATTCGATCACCTCATCGGCGGTAGTGAGCAACGTCTGCGGCACGGTTAGGCCGAGCGTCTTCGCTGTTTTCTTATTGACGATCAGCTCGAATTTGGTCGGCTGAATGATGGGTAGCTCGGCGGGCTTCTCGCCCTTGAGAATCCGGCCGACATAGCCACCAGCTTGACGATAGGCATCCGGAACGCTTGCCGCGTAGCTAATCAAGCCGCCAGGAGCGGCGAATGAATAAATCGTAGGAACTGCATATTGCGCCGCCAGCGCTACGAGCAAGTCGCGCCGGCTGTCGAAGAATGCGTCACCGCTGATGACAAGCGCGCTAATGCGCTGTTGACTGAGGGATGCAAAGATTGCGCGGATATCGGCTTCGCTTGTGACGTCCAACAGACGAATTTGCTGCCCCATGGCGGCAGCTACGGCCTGGGTTTCTCTCGATTCTATCTCAGCGCCAGGACTGTTCGGGTTGATCAGCAGCCCGATAACAACAGACCCCGGCAGCAATTCTCGCAGCAGTTCTAGGCGCTTGCCGGTCAGTGCCCAGGTCATCATGCTTATCCCGGTGACATTCCCGCCGGGCCGGTTGAGGCTAGCGACGAGGCCCAACCTGTCCGGGTCGCTGCCAATATTGACGATGGGAATCGTCGAGGTGGCGGCCTTAGCCGCGAATCCCGTGATGGTACCGCCGGCAGCGAATATGATTGTGACTTGCGTTTCGACTAGCTCGGCCGCCAAGGCGGGCAGTCGATCATATTGCCCTTCCGCCCAGCGGAATGCGGTATGCACATTTTGGCCTTCCAGGTAGCCGGCCTCTTTCAATCCCTGACGGAAAGCGGTCACCACCAAGGTGGATTCTCCCGGCGACCGTGCACTGAGGAATCCAATCACCGGCATCGCCGGCTGTTGCGCGCGCCCGGCGAGCGGCCAGGCAACGGCGGCGCCAAAGAGCGCGACGAACTGGCGCCGCCTCACTCGATCACCTCGTCGGCGAGCGCAAGCAACTGTTCCGTTATGTTCAGACCGAGCGACTTGGCTGTCTTCATGTTGAGCACCAAATCGTAGTTGGTCGGCTGCACGACGGGCAGGTCGGCTGGCTTTTCGCCTTTGAGAACGCGGCCGGCATAGACGGCGGCACGACGATAGGTATCGGGCAAACTCGTTCCATAGCTCATCAGGCCGCCGGCGACGGCATACTCCCGTAAGCCGTAGATGGCCGGAATGGAGTAGCGCGCTGCCAGTGCTACGATCCGATCACGCTGGCTGTCGAAAAATGGCTCGGCAGGAATAGCAAGCCCGCCGATGCCCGATTTCGGCAAAGATGCGAACAGCTCGTCGAGCTCTTGCTCGGTACTAGCATTGAGGATGTGGATTGAAATTCCCAGCGCGTTCGCGGCGGCGGACGCTTCCGACGTGTAGACAGATGCAGCCGGTGTCGACGGGTTTATGAGGTAGCCGATTAGCGTCGCACTGGGCAGCAGGCGCTTAAGAAGCTGAACGCTTTTTGCCGCCAGTTCTGACGGATAGAGGCTCATGCCCGTGATATTTCCACCCGGACGATTGAGGCTCGTCACAAGTCCGATGCGTTCCGGGTCCATAGCGGCGGAGAAGACTATAGGAATGGTCTGGGTGGCCGCCTTTGCGGCAAATGCTGCCGGCGGTCCACCCGCCGTAAACAGTACCGCTACGCGAAGTCCAACGAGTTCGGCAGCAAGCGCAGGCAGTCGATCGTAGTGGCCTTCTGCCCACCGAAAGGCGACCAGTACATTCTGGCCCTCCACAAAACCGGCTTCGGTAAGCCCCTGCCGAAAACCCGCAACGACGCCCGCCGATTCCCCAGGCGATCGACTACTGAGAAATCCAATTACCGGCATTGCCGGTTGCTGCGCGTGCGCCGCGAACGGCCACGCCGCTGCCGCTCCGCTCATAAGTATTACGAAGTCGCGCCGCTTCATTCGATCACCTCGTCGGCGCGTGCCAGCAACGTCGGTGGGACGTCAATGCGAGCGAACGCGCGGTCTGCAAATTGATGACGAACTCGAACTTGGTCGATTGCAAAACCGGAAGGTCAGCCGGTTTGGCGCCGTTTAATATGCTACCAGCGTACACACCGACCTGCCGAAATACATCGGCAACGCCCGTTCCGTAGCTCATCAGAACGCCAGCTTCGACGGTCTCGCGTGCGAAGGCGCCGGGTCGCGCGCAGAATGCGCTCGTTCACCGGTACATTTTTACACAATGTCGAAAGACAGTTGAAGTAGTTGGCCATTAGGCTCGACGGTGCGAACAGACTGACATCGCCTGAAAGCTAATATGGTTGATGAGTTGGGTGGTTCCATGAGTGAGCGACCGGACAACGTCCTAAAGACAGACTATGTCCAAAGAGGGCCGAGCGAATTCTACCGTCATGGTAGGGCGAGCACCGCTGAAGGCGGAGAATCCTCTCCCAGGGGGGATTTATCGCGGCTGCGTCAATCACTCGGGCCTGAACCCGAAGTCGTACATATACCCCAACCTACCCGTAGGCTTGGGTGGTTCGTCTCAGGCTTCATCATTGCCTCGGTGTTAGGCGCCGTAATCGGGGTGTTAATTGTTGTCGGACTTCCATCCCTATCGAGCAAAGCGCCTTCGTCCAGCACAAACACCGCTGAGTCGACGTCGAAGTCTGACAATTCAAAATTGCCACAAGAAGCGACCGCGCCCGCCACTGGTCTTCCGACCGCACCGATGCCTCCGCGCGTAACTCAATCGGGCTCGCCAATCCCGGCTGCTCCGACCGCGCCCGCGGCTGCGCAGCCCGCTAACAGCGCGCCAGCACGTCTCGCGACCGTTGGCGGGGCAAACGAGCCCGCCCCGACCGTTCGCGGCGTAACTGACAGTGAAATTCGATTTGGAGTTTCCGCACCGTTCTCCGGTCCAGCCAAGGAACTCGGCCAGAATATGAAGCTGGGTATCGAGGCGGCATTCAACGCGGCCAACGCAAATGGCGGAGTAAACGGCCGTCAGCTTCGGCTCGTCGCAGCTGACGACGGCTACGAGCCCGCGCGAACCGCGGTGACGATGAAGCAGCTCTACGATAAAGATCAAATCTTTGGATTAATTGGCAATGTGGGGACGCCAACGGCGGTGGTTGCATTACCCTACGCCCTTGATCGCAAGATGCTGTTTTTTGGAGCTTTCACCGGCGCCGGCTTGCTTCGAAGCGATCCGCCCGACCGCTATGTTTTCAACTACCGCGCCAGCTACGCCGAAGAAACCGCCGCGGTGGTAAACTATCTGGTGAAAGTGAAGCGGCTCTTCCCGGAGCAGATCGCCGTCTTTGCTCAGCAAGATGCGTACGGAGACGCCGGCTTCGCCGGTGTCGATAAAGCAATTCGTTCGTTGCGGGGCGGCAATGATAGCCCGATTTTGCGGCTCAATTACCAGCGCAACACAGTGGACGTGGATGACGCCGTTGCGCAACTGCAGCAATTCCAACAGCAAAAGAACCATCTGCCGATAAAAGCAGTGATCATGGTTCCTACCTATCGGGCCGCGGCTAAATTTATCGAGAAGACCCGCGATCAATACCCGGATATGATTTACACCAGCGTCTCATTCGTCGGCAGCACCGCGCTGGCCGGTGAGTTGATGCTGCTGGGGAAAAAGTATGCAACCGGCGTCATCGTCACGCAGGTCGTACCGGCGCTCGAGGGCCACTCGTCGTTGGTGCTGGATTACAAATCTGCGCTCGCCAAATCCTTCCCCGGGGAGGCGCCAGACTACGTGTCTCTGGAAGGTTATGTGGACGGCACCGTGTTGATCGCAGCGCTGAAACAGAATGGCGCTCAGCTCGACACCGAAAAATTAGTGACAACCTTTGAAAATCTTCACGATCTCGACATTGGGCTCGGAACGCCCGTGACCTTCAGCCGTTCCGAGCACCAAGGTGTGCACAAGGTTTGGGGTACACAGCTCGACGCGGACGGCCGCTATCAACCCATTGATTTGCAGTAGCCGGGGACTTCGTCGCATGCCATGCAGCAAATTTGTCGACGGAGCGATACATGGATCTGCTAGCCCATATGGATCTGCTAGCCATAGGTGTCAGCTTGGTTGCCCTCATTGTGGGCGCCGCAATTGGCTGGTTTGTCGCTCGTTCCCGTTTCATAACGAAGATTGCTGAGCTGAATACCAGCCTCGTTCTTGAGCGCCGGGTCAACAAACAGCTATCTCAGACGATCCAAGTTGATGCTGTGCCGACTTTTATTCAAGCGCCGGACCTACCAACGTTGGCCCAACCGGTGCATGAACCGACGGCGTTGTCGGGCTAAAGCGAAATGATTTTAGGTTGAG
>DASSXN010000063.1:0-2481 GCA_035703785.1 Xanthobacteraceae bacterium | reverse complement strand
GATCACGGCAGAATCGGTGGGCCGCTGATCGAGAAATGCGGCGTCGAGATTCCACAGCGTGCGATAGGCCTCGTTGTAGAACGTCAATCTGTGGCTGGCGTCGAACATGGCGACGCCGGTGGGAAGCTGATCGAGCGTGCGGCGATGCGCGTCCGCGAGCCGAGTGATCGCACCGCGCATGGTTTCGACTTCGGTCGCATCGACGCCGATGCCGGCGCTGCCCGCTTCGGTAACGAAATCGACCACGTCGAAGGTGCGCTGAGCGCCGCCAAGGGCCGTTCGAAGTCGTCCGGAATAGGCGCGGCCGGCGAGCCGCGCCTGCGCAACGCTTTCGCGCGCCGCCTGATCGAGAAGCTCAAGGCGGCGGTCGACCGCCTCGGAAGCGCTCTTTGCCTCGACCGCGCGCGCATAGGCGGCATTGACGAAAGTCAATCGCCCGGCCGCGTTTCGCGTCCACACCGGCGAGGGCAGGGTCTCGACCACGGCCCGCAACGCCACGGCTTCCGCCGCCAGATTTTCATAGCGCTCGAGCAATTCAACGAGTTCGCGCTTGATGCCGCCGGCATCTTTCAGCCGCAGCACCACATGTCCGCCCACCGCGCGGCCTTGCGCCTCGATCGGATGTCCCGCAAGCGTACTCAGCGCTATTGAAAACGGCTCGCCGCGTGCGCGGAGCGCCTTGACGGCCCGCGCCATCGCGGCGGCTTTGCCAGGGTCGAGCCAGCGATCCAAGACCAGGAGCTCTTGTCCAGCGGGCAGACCAAGCGCTGCCGGATCGCCCTCGATGGTGGGCTCGTTGAACGCCGCGGGCCAATCGATCACGACCTGCGGTTCGGACAACAGAAGCGCCTTGGAGCGATCGGCTTCCTCCCGCAACGCTGCGGTCTCGTCGCGGACGAAGGCGAGCAGCCGGGCCGCGCGCCTGCGGGTCCGGACCAAGACAATCGCGGTTACGATGGCGAACAACACGGCGCCGGCGGCCAGCGCTAGAAAAGCGATTTCGTGCTGGGCAAGGCCGCGATGGGCATCAAGCACGATCTGATGTAAGGTCGGCGCGGACTGCTCTGCCGCACTGGCCGTCGACGACGCCAGTGTGCCGATAGCCGCTGCCGATCGTCCAATTCTCCGGCGGCGCCCTTGCGGGCGGCACCAGCTCGTCCGGATCGTGCCCGGCATGCCCCTTTGCCTCTGCCGGCCTCAACCGCCATCCCGCCGGCCGGTCCGCCGCGAGCGAACCCGCGAATCGTGTGAATTTACTCTCAAGGGGAATTGCGCCGAAAGAGTCCAGATCGTGAACACGGCATTTGAGTGCCGCCGAATAAATTTCAGCGCCGCGTCTCTGCGGTCCGCGCCTCCGGCTCCTCTTCCCCGAGCGCCTGGGCGTCACGGGCGAGGTCTTCGACATTGATGCGCGACAGCGCCACCCCGAATTCGCGTTCGGCAGCGGCCACTGCAGGCAGTACGACTTTTTTCACCAGCGTTGAGTCGGACTGAGGCTCATCGCCCTCTTCAACTGTGCCGGCCGCCTGCAGAATGTCGTTCACCGTAACGCGGCGGCGGTCGCGCGCCAGCTCATAGCCGCCGCGCGGACCGCGAATACCTTTCAAGATTCCGCAGCGAACCAGGGCCTGCAAGACAGGTTCCAGATGCCGGGGAGGCAAGCTGTGCCGCGCCGCAAGCGTTTTTGCCGAGATCGGCGCGCCATGCTCCTGCACCGCGACGTCAATGACCGCAGCGACAGCGAGAACTGCTTTACGCGGCAATAGAGGCATTGAACGGAAGAAACGTCATTTGACGCGGATTGGTTCAAGGGTGCGGGTAATAATCTCGCGATCCCGTGTCGCACGCGGATTTCCCGCGCCAAGCGTGGCTCAGGCGCCTTTGAACTTCCCTGCCACCCCCGTTGAACCGAAGCCGCCGCCCTCACGCCCGGTCGCATCGAGGCTGTCCGATTCGACAATTCTGGCCTGTACGATCGGGGCGATGATCATCTGGGCAATGCGAGTTCCGCGTGTAATTTCGAAGCTTTCGGCGCCTAAATTGACAAGGATCACCTGTATTTCGCCCCGGTAATCGGCATCGATGGTTCCCGGCGAATTGAGCACGGTGACGCCGTGGCGAAGCGCAATTCCCGAGCGCGGGCGGATCTGACCTTCATGCCCGGGCGGCAAAGCGATGGCGATGCCGGTCGGGATCATCGCCCGCTCGCCCGGCGCGATCGTAACCGCGGCATCGGCGGGGACGGCGGCGACGAGATCGAGTCCGGCGGCACGCTCGGTTTGATAGGCCGGCAGCGGCAAATCGGCCGCGTGCGGCAAGCGAACGATACGAAGCTCGGCTCTCATCGCGTCGCCCCATCGAGCGCCGCGGCTATGCGCTCGATCAACCTGCGCGCGACCTGATCCTTGGCTTGCGCCGGCCATGATTCGACGCCGCTCGCGGTGACCAGATGCACGGTGTTCATGTCGCCACCCATGACCC
>DASSXN010000040.1:0-32676 GCA_035703785.1 Xanthobacteraceae bacterium | reverse complement strand
TTGCGCCCGCCTTCGTAGCCCTCACGGGAGCGCAAGCTCTTTATGTGTGCGGCGACCCGCTCGTAAGCGCCAGCCGGGTTCGTATCATAACCTTCGCGCTCGCCGCACGGTTGCCGACGATATCCGATCATCGGGGGTACGGCGAAGCGGGAGGCCTGATGTGCTATGGGCCAAACTTTACAGACCTATTCCAGCGCACCGCCGAGCTTGTAGATAAGATTCTGCGTGGAGCGAAACCCGCTGATATCCCAGTCGAGCAGCCGACCAAATTTGAACTTGTCGTCAATCTGACGACTGCCAAGGCTCTCGGCCTGACAATTTCGGAATCGTTCCTGTTGCGTGCCGACGAGGTGATCGAATGAGGCGGCGGGAGTTCATCGCTTTGGCGGCCGGAACGCTCGCCGGATGTCCGTTTGCTGCACCTGCGCAGCCGGGATCAACACCAGTGATCGGCTTTTTGAGTAGTAGATCGCCGGGTGAATCCGCTGATGTGGTTGCCGCCTTTCGCAAAGGCTTGCGGCAAATGGGATTTGCCGAAGGTGAGAATACCGCGATTGCGTTCCGCTGGGCCGAAGGTCATTACGATCGATTGCCGGCACTCGCCTCTGATCTTGTTGATCTGCACGCCGCGGTACTTTTCGCGGCAGGGGGCTCTCCCTCAGCCCTCGCCGCGAAAGCCGCGACGTCGACAATTCCAATCGTTTTCTTGGCAAGCGACCCGGTTTCGTTGGGTCTGGTGAACAGCATCAATCAACCGGGTGGCAATGTCACTGGTATCAGTAACGTTGCGACAGAACTTCCAGGCAAGTCGCTGGGCTTGTTGAAGCAAACAGTGCCATCGGCTGAAACAACTGGCTACCTCGTCAACCCTTCTAGTCCGAGCGCAAAAATGTTCGTGAGGGAAGCCCGCTCCGCAGCCAATGCGCTAGGCATCAAACTTCATGAACTTAATGCCAGCACGCTTTCTGAGGTCGATGAGGTTTTCGGCACCTTGGCAAAGTTGCACATTGCGGTCCTCAGCGTCATGGCGGATCCCTTCTTTGACAGCCAGCGTGACAGACTTGTCGAGCTATCCGCACGAAATCGGATCGCGGGTTGCTATCCTTGGCTCGAATACGTCTTGGCAGGCGGGTTGATGAGTTATGGACCTAGTATCACGGACCAATATCGTCAGGGGGGAATCTACACGGGCCGAGTCCTGCGCGGTGAAAGCCCATCCAAACTGCCAGTGCTCGAACCCACCAAATTCGAGTTTGCACTTAATCTGAAAACCGCGAAATCACTTGGACTGACCGTGCCGCCTGGCATTCTTTCCATTGCGGACGAGGTAATCGAATAACCGCGATGTCTGCTTTTGGCACAAAGCGGACATGCCGGTCGTAGTGACGTATGTCCGCTTAGGGGAGTAAAGCAGACATTCTTTCACAGAAAGGCCCCAGCACACATTGGAGCTAATAGCGCTCTGCGCTAGGTGCAGGCCTCCACATAATAGCGCTCTGCGCCGGGCGAGGGTCTCCAGCATAAGGGAGCTCTGCGCAGGGCGCGGGTCTAGATTCCGTGACGCCGCGCACTCAATGAGGGTCACGCATTACCCACACAGTAGAGCTCTGCGCAGAGCGAAGATCTCGATACAACAGCGCTCTGCGCTGGGGGAGGGTCTTCACATAGTAATGCCCTGCGCCCAGTGAAGGTTTGCATACAGCAGCACCGTCCAGTGAGGCGCGGTATACAATACAGGCCGCCGCACAGTACTGGGCAGACACAGCAGGCCGACACACACACACACAGCATAAGCGGCCGCACTGCATAAGCCGGCTGTACCGTATAAGCCGGCCACACCTGTGTAAGCGGGCCACAGCCGCCACTGTATAAGCGCCCACGCTGTATAGGCGAGCACACTGTATAAGCCGGCCAAAACTGTAGAAGCGGCCACACTGTATAAGGCGGGCACACTGTATGAGCGGCCGCAGTGTATAAGCGGGCCAGCACATAAACGGCTCAGCACATAAGCGGCTTCAGCACATAAGCGGTCGTATTTAGGCGCACATAAGCGGGCTTCGGCATATAAGCGGCCGTATATAAGGGGCTTGCATAAGCCGCTCAGCGTTTAAGCGGCTCCGTATACGGGCCGTGCACCGCTGAAAATTTTTTTGGGGTCTCTTTGTATCGACGATCCAGATGTGCATCATCTTTCCGCGGAAGCGAATCAGCCTCTAGCGAGGGCGCTTCCTGGAGGCGGCATTGATTTAACCCCCTTTTGAGGAGGGCGCCTCCGTGCGTAAACACAATCGCTATCTCCCCCCGGCTCTCAAGCCTACTGGTCGGCTGAATAATTCGGTCGTTTCTCACCGCCGGCGCAAACGCTCGAACGCGCAAACGCACGGCGTTTTCGCCGAGCCTCTCATTCTTCCCGGCGAAGATCCGCGCGAATTTGAAGCCCTACATGCCGCTCTAATCAAGGAATGGACTCCGTCCGGCCCAAGCGAGCAGAGCCTAGTCTACGGCATTGCAGACGCGATGTGGCGCAAGCGTCGCTCGCAAGAATTTGTGCAGGCGAAGGCGATTTCAAACAGCATGAGGCCCGACCATCCCGCTTTCGATGAAACCCGCGGCCTGATCAGTTTTGGCTACCTCATGTGCCGGAAGCCGGAAACTGCTTTCGTAGAATACGCTAGCCAATACCTACGCGCCGATAAAATACGCTATCTGAACCAAAAATTTCCGCGGCAGAATTTTGAGTCCATCGTAGAGTGGGCTGTGGCTGTTGCAGAAGAAATCAAATCAGATTTACTGCCAGGCACGCCGGGCTTTGCCGCGCTCGATCCTGATAGGCTTGATCCTGCCACAGAAGCACTTCGTACCGATATCATTAAGATGCACTCATTCATCACGACTATTCATATGCGCGAATTCCTTGACGATGACCTTGAGCAACAGGAGCGCCTTGATAAGAGAATCGCCCGTTTGATCGACGATCTCATCGAAACAAAAACCAGGAAACAGGTGCTTCGACAAACATCAGTAGACGACAAGACGAATAACCGAGGACACAAAGGTCGTTCGTAGTATCGCTAGAAAGAACCGCGCAAGTAAGGACTATCGGGGACAGCTGAGCGAAATTCACGAATAGGCGAGGGTTGCTCGGCAAATAAGACATCGTGCTGAATTAAAAGCCAGGGAGGAAATGAGCAACAAAACGTAACGTCGTTTCAGGTAGCGATTTTTTTCTCCGCTCCGCATCGCGATGCCGCGAAGCGGAAGCGTTGAGTTTTTTTGTCTGCCCGCATCGAATCTCCTCATCAACCAACGCCAGACACGTCTGGGGCACGCGAACGCGCACTAGGTGCGACAGCAAAAATGGCACTGAGTTGCAGATTGTTTTCCTAAACGCGTAAGTGGTGGAGTTTGGAAAATGAAAGTCAAAAACAGCTTGCAAATCCGCCACTTACAAATTGACGATTGAGTTCACACGACGGTTACGGCGGTCGGAGAAACGGCCAACGATACGCTAGTCTGGCAATTTCTGCTTGATCTTCCCGATCTCTGCCCAGGGGTCGTTCTTAAGATGTTTTTTTGAATTGAGCAGCGTGAACTGGTTGCCGGCCGTGGTGCGTGGGAGCGCCGCCCATGTCACCGGCATGGAAATCGGCGCGCCGGCGCGCGCGCGCGTCGAGTAGACCGCCACTGAGGTTGCTTCCCGCGAGTTGCGGAAATAATCGATGAAAATCTTCCCCTTGCGCAGCGACTTGGTCATTTTCGCGAGATAGCGCTGCGGCGAATCCGCCGCCATTGCCGCGGCCATGCGCGCGGTGAATCTTTTCGTGCTGTCCCAATCGGCGCCCGTGACCGGAACAACCACATGGATGCCCTTGCCGCCGGACAATTTGGCGAAGCTTTGCAGCTTAAGCGCCTTGAGCCGGTCGCGCGTTTCCTGCGCGGCGGCGACGATCTCCTTCCAGCTGACGCTTTCGTCTGGATCGAGATCGAAGACAATCCGATCGCAAAGTTCCAGGCGGCCCAATCGTGAGCCGCGGACGTGAATTTCCAAGGCGCCGAACTGCGCGAGCTCGATAAGGTCACTGAGCTTTTCCACCGCGATCACGTCGTGCTCTTTGGACTCGACGACATGGCGCAGCGGCGACTCTTTGATATTGGAAGCGATATGTTTCTGAAAGAAACATTCGCCGGCAATACCGTCCGGACAGCGCACGATGGCGAGCGGCCGATCGACCAAATGCGGCGCCATCAATTTCCAGACGTCGACGTAATAGGCCGCCAGAGCTTCCTTGGTGACCCCGACATCGGCCCAATACACACGATCCGGATGCGTCAAATGAACGTCTGCGACCTCGACATGCCCTCCGCCGCTGCTCGCACGCGCTGGCGCCGACGACGGGGGCCGCTTCGCTTCGCGTTGTACCGGCTTTCGGTCGGCAGATTTGCGCGTCACCCGCTGTTTAGCCGGCATGGCTTGCTCAGCGGGTCTCTCGCGCACCACTTCGTTCGCCGGCTTATCTTCACGTAAACCTTTGTAGGAGGCCTGACGTAACAGGCCGTCATGGGTGATGCCGCGGAATTCTGTCTCAATGACCAATTCCGGCTTGACCCAGATTACATTCTTGCGCCGTTCGTCCTTCGGCAGATCGAGCCTGGGGCGATCAGTGCACAACGCGCTGAGCCGTTTCCACAAATCTCGCGCCTTCTGATGCGTGTAGCCGGTGCCGACCCGGCCGGCATAGCGAAGCTTGCCATTGTCGTAAAACGCGACCGTCAGCGCACCCACCGCGTTCGGCATGGCGGTCGAAGGCGTAAATCCTACCACGACGAATTCCTGCGCATTGTGGCATTTAGTTTTGATGAAGTTTTCTGACCGTCCGGAGTGGTAGGGCGCGTCGCGCAATTTCGAAACAATGCCTTCAAGCCCCAGCTCGCATGCATGCGTGAAAATCGCCGATCCCCGTTCCTCGAAGTCTTCCGTGTAGCGAAGCGGACCGTTCCGGGGCTGGCCTCTTAGAAGTCGGCGCAGCGCCGCCTTGCGCGCCGTCAGCGGCTCGTTGGTGAAATCCTGGCCGTCCAGGTGCAACAGATCAAAAATCCAGTAGACGAATCGATTCTCGCGACCGTCTTTCAAGTCGGTTTGCAACAGCGAAAAACTGGAAATACCGTTTTCGTTCTCGACCACCAATTCGCCGTCGAGCAGCGCCGTCTGTGCCGGAAGGGCGGCGACCGCTGTGGCGATGCGTTCGAACCGATGCGTCCAGTCCAGCTGCTTTCGCGTGAGCAACCGCACCTTGCCATGATCGAGCCGGGCCTCGATGCGGTAGCCGTCGAATTTGATCTCGTGAATCCACCCCGCTCCGTCCGGGGGAGCGCTGTGCAGCGTGGCGAGACTGGGAGGTACGAAATCGGGAAGTCCGCCGCGGCGCCGATTTGGGCGCACCGGATCGGCGCTGCGCCGCGCCGCAACGGGCGTTGCCGCCTTCGCTGTCGATTTTCTCTTAGCTGTAGGCTTGTTTCTTTTAGCTGTAGACTTGGCGGAAACCTTCGGCCCGCCGCTTGTTTTCAGTCGCGATCTTGACTGTGCTTGCAGTTCGGCGCGAAATTCGCGCTGGGTCTGCGGCCTCGCCTTCGCCGTACTTCGATTAGCGCTCCGGTTAGCGCTGCGGTTACTGTGCCAGACTCGCTTTTTGCCCTTGCCGGCCGCGATCTCATCCATCGAACGACCGGAAGCGACTGAAAGCGGCTGCTGTTCCAAGACGTCGCCCCCGCGCCCGCTGCGCGCTTCGTCATCCCTACCCTTGATCAGCAACCAATTCTCGTGGCGGTCACGATCGCGGCCGCGCATTCGTACCAAGTGCCAGCGGCCGTGAAGCTTTTTGCCTTCAAGCAGGAAATCGAGGTGCCCCTTGGCATAGCCCTTGTGTGGATCGCCTTCGGGAATCCATCGCCCCCGGTCCCAGATCATCACCGTGCCGCCGCCGTACTCGCCTTGCGGAATGGTGCCTTCGAAAGAATTGTATTCGATCGGGTGATCCTCGACGTGCACCGCAAGCCGTTTTTCGCCGGGGTCCAGGCTGGGCCCGCGCGTCACCGCCCAGCTTTTCATGACGCCGTCGAGTTCGAGCCGTAGATCGTAATGCAGCCGCCGCGCCGCGTGTTTCTGGATGACATAGCGATTGCCGCCGCGCCCGCCTTTGCGGCCACGCGGCTCGGCAGTGACGCCGAATTTCCGTTTCTTGCGGTATAAATCGAGGGCCACGGTGCCTCAATTCGCGCTGTGCGGGGCCTTATGGTGCCAAAAGCCTCTGCGAAAAAGCACGCAGTGCCCTGGCAAAACGTTCAGCGCTACATAGGTTTGCTCGAACGGGCGTCGAACCAAATATCGACCTCGGGGTTATCGGGATAACGACGACTTTAAATATAAGCCTCTGGAAAGCCTAGCAGTTCCTTGGGCACCACCGGGCGCCAAACGGAGCGTTTCAATTGCGTTCCCAACGTGGAATGGTGTAGGAGGCTAAAATCTGTTTGCCATCATACGGCTTCCGCCAAGTCCCAATAGCAAGTCCATAAACGGCCTCGGCCTCAAAATACATTGGTCTGAAGAAGGAGCGTAGCGTGACGGTTTCGTCAAAGACCCCATTGCTCGACCAAATTAAGACCCCCGAAGACCTCCGGCGCCTCGAACCCAGTCAGTTGCGGCAGGTTGCCGACGAGTTGCGCCGAGAAACGATCGATGCGGTCGCCGTGACCGGCGGTCATCTTGGCGCCGGCCTTGGCGTCATCGAACTGACCGTGGCCTTGCATTATGTGTTCAATACGCCGACCGACCGGCTGGTCTGGGATGTCGGGCATCAAGCCTATCCGCACAAGATTCTCACCGACCGCCGTGACCGCATCCGTACGCTCCGGCAAGGCGGCGGCTTGTCCGGCTTCACCAAGCGCGCCGAAAGCCAATACGACCCCTTCGGTGCGGCGCATTCGTCGACCTCGATTTCCGCCAGCCTCGGCATGGCCGTCGCGCGCGATCTGCAGAACAAACAGAACAACGTCATTGCTGTCATCGGCGACGGCGCAATGTCGGCCGGCATGGCTTACGAGGCGATGAATAATGCCGGCGCCATGAATTCCCGGCTGATCGTCGTGCTCAATGACAACGACATGTCGATCGCGCCGCCGGTTGGCGCGCTCTCCGCCTATCTCGCCCGCCGGGTTTCAGGTCGCGGCTATCATCGGCTGCGCAAGACTTTCCATCAGATCGCCAAGCGATTGCCGACCAAGATGCTGCAGCAGCGCGCCTTGGCGGTGGAGGAATATGCTCGCGGCCTGGTCACTGGCGGTACGCTGTTCGACGAGCTCGGCTTCTTCTATGTCGGACCGATCGACGGTCACAATATTGACCACCTGCTGCCGGTTCTGAAGAACGTCCGCGATATGAAGAATGGGCCGATACTCGTCCATGTCGTGACGCAGAAAGGCAAAGGTTACGAGCCGGCGGAAAAATCGGCGGACAAATACCACGGCGTCGTGAAGTTCGACGTCGCCACTGGCGCCCAGCAAAAATCAAAGACCGCGGCACCGCAATATACCAAGGTCTATGCTGAAAGCCTGATCAAGGAAGCGCGCAAGGACGAAAAGATTGTCGCCATAACCGCGGCAATGCCTTCCGGCACCGGACTTGATCTCTTTCAAAAGGAATTTCCGAACCGGACGTTCGATGTCGGCATCGCGGAACAGCACGGGGTAACGTTCGCTGCGGGTCTCGCCACCGAGGGCTTCAAGCCATTCGCGACAATTTATTCGACCTTCCTGCAGCGCGCTTACGATCAGGTCGTGCACGACGTCGCAATTCAGCGCCTGCCGGTGCGATTCTGTATGGATCGCGCCGGATTGGTCGGCGCCGACGGCCCGACGCATGCCGGCGCGTTCGATATCGCGTATCTCGGTTGCTTGCCTGGCTTCGTGCTGATGGCGGCCGCCGACGAAGCCGAGCTGGTGCATATGGTGTCGACTGCGGTCGCGATCGATGATCGGCCGTCGGCCTTGCGCTATCCCCGCGGCGAAGGCATGGGCGTACCGCTTCCGGCAGAGGGCAAGCCGCTCGAAATCGGCAAGGGCCGGATCATTCGCGAAGGCAGCAAGGTCGCGCTGTTCTCGTTCGGCGCCCGGCTTGCCGAGTGCCTGAAGGCTGCCGACGAGCTTGCAACCTACGGTCTCTCCACCACGGTGGCCGATGCGCGGTTCGCCAAACCCCTCGACGTCGATCTGTTGCTTCGGCTGGCGCGCGAACACGAAGTGCTCCTCACCATCGAGGAGGGATCGATCGGCGGCTTCGCTGGATTTGTGATGCAGGCGCTTGCCGAGCATGGCGTCCTCGACCGGGGTCTCAAAGTTCGCTCGATGGTCCTGCCTGATGTCTTCGTCGACCAGGACAGCCCGAACGCCATGTATGCGAAGGCGGGGCTCGACGCCAAAGGCATTGTCGCCAAGGCATTCCAGGCGCTGGGTCAAAATGTTCAGGGCGAGGTGATCAAGCTCGCTTAACGCGACCCTGCGAGACCGGTTATTTGCGCGGTGAGCAGGGGTTCAGTCGAACCGCTATAGTGTTGCCGCACGTCCATCGCTCCACTGCTTTCGCGGGGCGCGTGGATGCCAGGATTGCCATGGTCAAGCGAGATCGCGCCGATCGCCTTTTGGTCGCGCGCGGCTTGTTCGAGAGCCGCGAGCGTGCGCAAGCCGCGATCGCCGCCGGACAGGTGACAGCGGATGGCAGCCTCGTTCGCAAGCCGTCCAATCAAATTTCATCTGCCGCGGTAATCGCCGCGGACCCTGCACATCCCTACGTGTCGCGCGGCGGGGTGAAACTCGCCGCGGCGCTCGAGAGTTTTTCGCTCGATGTCGCCGGCTGGGTTTGCCTCGACGTCGGATCGTCCACCGGCGGTTTTACCGAAGTACTCCTCGCACGCGGAGCACGGCACGTCTTTGCCGTGGATGTCGGCCGCCGCCAGCTGCACGCACGTTTACGCAATCGCGAACAGGTAACATCAATCGAACAGACTGACATCCGCAATCTCAATCCTTCGCATTTGTCGGAGCCGCCGGATCTTGCCGCGATCGACGTCAGCTTCATTTCGCTTAAGCGCGTACTGCCGCACGTCAGCGGTTTGTTGAAACCGTCCGCGACGCTCCTTGCCCTGATCAAGCCGCAGTTTGAAGCGGGTCGGCGCCATGTCAAGAAAGGCATCGTGCGCGATGCCGTCGTTCAAGCCGCGGTCTGCGATGACATCGCCCGATTGCTTACTGACTTGGATTGGCGCGTCGGTGATCCCATTCCTTCGCCAATACTTGGCGGCGATGGCAACCGCGAATTCTTTATCGGGGCCCAGCGTGGTTGAGCGGATTCTGATTAACCGCCTCGGCCAACACGGCGACGGAATAGCCGACAGCTCCGAGGGACCGATTTACATCCCAGGAACCCTGCCGGGCGAAACCGTCGAAGTGGATGCCGTGCCAGGTCACCCCGACCGCCGGCGTCTTGTGAATGTGCAGCGATCGAGTGCACTGCGGATCGAACCAATTTGCCAACATTTCGGGGTTTGCGGTGGCTGCGCGATGCAGCATTTGAGCGAGGATTCCTATCGCAGCTGGAAGCGCGACTTAGTCGTCACCGCCTTATGCCAAGCCGGCATCGACGTGCCCGTCGCTCCGCTGATGGACGCGCATGGCGATGGCCGCCGCCGCGTCGTCTTTCACGCCCGGCGTGGCGGTCACGGGGTGCTGCAGGTCGGGTATTCAGCGGCGCGCGCACACCACATCGTGCCGATCGATCGGTGTCCAATCCTGGCAACAGGTCTCGACGACGCATTGAAGGCCGCTTGGGCCATTGCCGAATTGCTCGACATCGCCCGTAAGCCGCTGGACATTCAGTTTACGGCAACTGATCAAGGGCTCGACGTCGACATCCGCGGTTTGGGTGCGTTGACCGCGACGACCATGGCGACACTGGCGAGCGTAGCGCAGCGGTACAATTTTGCGCGCCTAACCCGTCATGGCGAGCTGATTGCGCAAATGCGGACACCGTCCTTGCGCATGGGCGCCGCGATCGTGCCGCTGCCACCGGGCGCCTTCTTGCAAGCAACCGCACTAGGCGAGGCCGTGTTGTCGCGCCTTGTTGTCGGTTTCTGTACCGGGGCTCATCAGATTGCCGACCTGTTCGCGGGGGTCGGAACGTTCGCCTTGCGGCTTGCCGCCCACGCGCGCGTGTTTGCGTTCGACGACGACGTATCTGCAATCGCCGCACTCGAGCGCGCCGCGACAGGCGCCGGCGGCCTCAAACCGCTCCACGCCGAGCGTCGCAATCTGTTCAAGGTGCCATTAAGCGCGGCGGAGCTTAGTGGCTTCGATGCCGTTGTTTTCGATCCGCCCCGCCAAGGCGCTCAGGTGCAGTCACGTGAGATCGCCGCCAGTCGCGTTCCGACGGTCGTGGCGGTATCGTGCAGTCCCGGCACATTCGCACGCGATATGCGGCACCTGCTCGATGGCGGCTATCGGCTGTTATCGGTCATTCCCGTCGATCAATTTCGCTATTCGGCGCATGTCGAGATCGTAGCGCAGCTGCAGAAGTAGCACCTGCCCCCACTTCATGATATTGCAAGCGCCGCTCAACTCGTCTCGTCACCCAAAAGGATCTGAAAATGGCTAGCGTCCTCTTCTCGCCCATCACGCTGCGCGGGCTCACCCTGCCTAACCGCGTCGTGGTGTCGCCGATGTGCCAGTACAATTCCAATAACGGCTCTGCCAACGATTGGCATTTGATGCACCTCGGCAGCTTTTCCCTGGGATGCGCGGGACTCGTGATGTGCGAGATGACCAATGTCAATTCGCGCGGCCGCATTTCGCCGAAATGCGCGGGCATGTGGTCCGACGAGAACGAGGCGGCGCTCAAGCGCGTCCATGACTTTTGCCGGACTTACGGCGTCGCCAAGCTGGGCGTCCAGCTTGCCCATGCCGGACGCAAAGGGCCGACCACGCCGCCTGCAGCAGGCGGCAAGCCCATCCTGAGCGAGGCGGAAGGCGGTTGGACTCCGGAGGCGCCGTCAGCCCTCCCCTACGACACGGGCTGGCCCGTGCCGCACGCCATGACCAAGGAAGACATCGCACGTTGCGTTGGAGAATTCGCCGCCGCCGCGAAGCGCGTTGATCGCATCGGTTACGATGTGATTGAGCTGCACGGTGGCCATGGTTATCTCCTGCATCAATTCATGTCGCCGATTTCCAACCAACGCAGCGACGAATATGGCGGCTCGACCGAGAACCGCATCCGCTTTCCCATCGAAGTATTCGAAGCGGTTCGCAAGGTATTTCCCGAAACAAAGCCGATCGGGATGCGTGTTTCGGCGACGGATTGGGTGGACGGCGGCTGGACGCCTGAAGAAGCGGTCATCCTCGCGAAAGAACTGAAAAAGCGCGGGATGGACTATATGGACGTTTCAACCGGCGGACTCGATCCGCGGCAGAAGATTCCGTTGGCGCCGGCTTATCAGGTGCCCTTCGCGGGAAAAGTAAAAAAGGAAAGCGGCATTACCACAATGACGGTCGGGCTGATCGCCGGCTATCAGCAAGCCGAAGATATCGTGGCGTCCGGTAAGGCCGACATGATCTGTCTGGCCCGAGGCGCGATGTGGGATCCGCGCTGGGCGTGGCACGCGGCCGAGGAGCTCGGCGCCGAAACGCCGTATGCGCCCAAGATGATGGGGTGCCATCCCAAGCTGCGGCCACAACTGTTTCCGAGGCGTGCTGCAGCCATGAGCTAAAAAAGCTATGAGTTAAACGGACTGATCAACCGTAACAGCGAGCGACGAGCCGCTCACGCGTTTATCGGCTCGGTGCCGACGATTTCAATGCCGAAGCCCGACAAGCCGACATAAGTTGTCGGTCTCGATGAGGTAATAAGCCTGATCGAACTGACGCCGAGATCCTTGAGGATCTGGGCGCCCAGTCCGACCTCGCGCCACTGGCGCGTGCGCGCCTCGCCGGACGGGCTTTCCCCGGATTTCGGAATCGATATCACCGGCACGCCGGCAGTGCCGTCGCGCAACAACACCAGTGCCCCCCTGCCCTCGGCTTTAAAGCGCGCCAGCGCTTGATGAATCAGTTTGGCGCCGCCGAACACGTCGGAGATGATGTTGGCGCGATGCAGCCGGGTGAGCATGTTCTTGCCGTCACCGATCCGGCCATGAACGAAAGCCATGTGATGGACCTGATCGAACGGAGTCAAAAAAGCATAACCCATCAATGTGCCGATCTCGGATTCGACCGGAAACTCGCCTACACGCTCGATCAATTTGTCGCGTGCTTGCCGGTAGGCGATTAATTCGGCGATGGTGATGCGCTGGAGCTTCTGGCGCTGCGCGAGGTCGGCAAGCTCCGCGCCCCGCATCACAGTCCCATCGTCGTTCATCAGCTCGGCCAGAACCCCGACCGGCGGAACGCCTGCGAGCCGGCATAAATCGACACAAGCTTCGGTGTGACCCGACCGCATCAGCACGCCGCCTTCTTTCGCCACTAAGGGAAAGACGTGGCCCGGGCGCACGAAATCAGACGGACCGAAATTGCCGTTTGCCAGCGCGCGCACCGTATTGGTGCGTTCCTCGGCGGAAATTCCTGTGGTGAGGCCGTGGCGCACGTCCACCGATACGGTGAAAGCGGTGCCGAGCGGCGCGTCATTGAGCGCCACCATCGGATCGAGGTGGAGCCGCCGCGCCTCCTCCGGCGCAAGCGGAGCGCAGACGATCCCGGAGGTATGACGAATGATGAACGCCATCTTCTCCGATGTGCACAAGCTTGCCGCTACGAACAGATCGCCCTCGTTCTCGCGATCGTCGTCGTCGGCGACGATGATGAGCTCGCCGCGCGCAAAGGCGGCTATCGCCGCTTGGATGCGTTGATGCGCGTCGTTCATTTCTTTGCTGCTTTCCTGATCACTGCCCGCACGTCTGCCGCATGATAGCAGCAAAGCTTATCGATCGCGTTGCGGATATTCAGCGCGCCGGCGCCGGCAATGGCCAAGCGGGAGCTTCACCGACCTGCCCGCGCTGACGCAAATAATGATCCGCGATCACGCAAGCTACCATCGCTTCTCCGATCGGTACCGCACGAATGCCGACGCACGGATCATGCCGGCCAATCGTTGAGATGTCGGTCTCGCGTCCGTAACGATCGACGGTGCGTCGCGGAATAAGAATCGAGGATGTCGGCTTGACCGCAAAACGAGCAACCACTGGTTGCCCGGTGGAAATGCCGCCAAGGATGCCGCCGGCATTATTGGAGAGAAACCGGGGCTTGCCGTCATTCCCCATGCGCATCTCATCGCCATTCTGCTCGCCGGTAAGTTCGGCTGCACCAAAGCCCGCGCCAATCTCCACACCCTTGACGGCATTGATCCCCATCAGGGCACCGGCGAGGTCGCCGTCCAGTTTACCGTAAATCGGCGCGCCCAATCCGGCAGGCACGCCCTCAGCGACAATTTCAATGACGGCGCCGATCGAGGACCCACGCTTGCGCAGACCATCGAGGTAGTCGCCAAGCATCGCTGCTGTTTTGGCATCCGGACAAAAGAACGGATTGCGGTCGATCTCGTCCCAATCCCAGCGCGCGCGATCGACCCGATGCGGGCCCATTTGCACGAGCGCGCCGCGCACCTTCAGGCCAGGTACGATTTTGCGCGCGATTGCGCCGGCGGCGACCCGCATCGCGGTCTCCCGCGCCGACTGGCGGCCGCCGCCACGATAATCGCGCAAGCCGTATTTTACATCATAAGTGTAGTCGGCGTGGCCAGGCCGGTATTTGTCCTTGATATCAGAATAATCTTTCGAGCGCTGATCGACGTTATCGATCAGAAGCGCGATCGGCGTGCCGGTCGTGACTTGTTTTCCGCTCGCCTCGTCGACAAAGACGCCAGACAGAATCTTGACCGCGTCTGGCTCCTGCCGCTGCGTCGTGTAGCGCGACTGACCCGGCCGCCGGCGATCGAGATAGGGTTGAATGTCCGCCTCGGTGAGCGGAATACGCGGCGGACAGCCGTCAACCACACAGCCAATGGCTGGCCCGTGGCTCTCGCCGAAGGTCGTGACGCGAAATAAATGCCCGAACGTATTGAACGACATGACGCGGCTATGACGTTAAGTAGCTGACGATGAAAATACGCTGAAGCTTTCGCGGCTTCGTAGCCCGCACGTTCTACCGGGTCAAACGCGCGCGTCGGCCGTCAAGCAGCCGGACCACCGCGAATGATCTTGCCGCGTTTCTCGTCACCGCACGATTTTGTCAGCGAAATGGGCAGCTCAGCCAGTCCGCTATAACTTGCCGTTCATGCCTCATTCATCTCGCTGAACGCTGATTAATCGCAAGCTGAACGGCTGTTAAGTTACAGAAAAATAAGCACTATTTGCGTTTTTTGATTGCGGTGGGAACTGGCTGTGTGTCATTGTTCCTTCCGGCAAGGGGGCGAGGGCCCAGGGACAGATCAAGAGCGATCAAACCCGCGACTTGAACCAACCCTGCCGAAGTTCACACCAACACCAAGGAAGAGAGCCATGGCGAAGAAGAAGAACAAGAAGAAGAAATCGAAGACGTGAGCTGGAGGCGCACGCCTCGTATTGGGGCCGCGCCTGTACGACCTTCAGATTTCGCGGGGTCACTGATCTCGCCAAGCGGCTGAACGGTGTTCGGCCGCTTTTGTTTTGACTAGAGACGATCTGTTTAGCGGGTCCAATCAGACGAAACGCGACAGCCTGCCGTCTGCAAAAACGTACACTACGCCCTGCTCGATTTGCGCATGCGTGGCTTGCTCCTCCGGCAGTATCTTCAAAAGCGCCATCAGCGCACGCACACCGCCACCATGCGCGGCGACCACGGTGTCAGACGTCAGCGAGCGATACCAGGCGTCAATCCGATCAGCGAGCTGGCGATAGCTTTCGCCGCCGGGTGGCGCAAAATCCCATTTGTCGCGTTCGCGCCGTGTCAAAACGGTACCGTTTCGCGCCTCGATCTCCGTCAGCGTCAAGCCCTCCCACTCGCCATAGGCGATTTCAACCAATCTTGCATCGACTTCGTAATCGTGCGCCTCAAGACCAAGCGTGGCGCGTAGGATCTCCATCGTTTCGCGTGCACGCTTGAGCGGGCTTGAAATATATTTGAATTCTTGCGGCTGTCTGTGATCGCGCGCGAACAGATCGCGCAGCAGGGCTCCGCACTCCGCAGCCTGCCGGCGGCCATGCGCATTCAGAACGGTGTCGCGGCGCCCCTGCAGCCGTCCCTGGGTATTTAAATCCGTTTCGCCGTGTCGAACGTAATAGAGGACTGGCATACTCGTTTCGCTTTCACGAGCGTCCGCATCTATGCGCAAGCAAGTAGAAAACGACGTGCGCGTTATTCTTTGCCAACCACAATGTCCGGCGCGTCCGGATGCTTCATGCCGACAATATGGTAACCGGCATCGACATGATGGATTTCCCCAGTCACCCCGCGCGACATGTCTGAAAGGAGATATGCGCCGGCCTCGCCGACCTCCTCAATCGTGACGCTGCGGCGAAGCGGAGCGTTGTGCTCATTCCATTTGAGGATGTAGCGGAAATCGCCGATCCCAGAGGCGGCGAGAGTCTTGATTGGCCCTGAGGAAATCGCGTTGACCCGAATATTTTTAACGCCGAGATCTGCCGCGAGGTAATAAACCGAGGCCTCAAGCGCGGCCTTGGCTACTCCCATCACATTGTAATGCGGCATCCATTTCTCCGACCCGTAGTAGGTCAATGTCAACATTGAGCCGCCATTGGGCATCAATTTTTCCGCACGCTGGGCGATTGCGGTGAATGAATAGCAACTGATCAACAGTGTCTTGGTGAAATTCTCGGCCGTGGTTTCGATGTATCGCCCGTCGAGCTGATCCTTGTCGGAAAATGCAATGGCATGGACCAAAAAATCGATGCTGCCCCACGCGGACTGTACGGCAGCGAAGGCAGCATCGATCGTCTTCGGTTCCGTTACGTCGCAGTCGCCGACGACAATACCGCCGACTTCATGGGCCAGCGGTTCGACGCGCTTTTTCAGCGCGTCGCCCTGATATGTAAACGCAAGATCAGCGCCATGGCCGCGACACGCTTTTGCAATCCCCCAGGCAAGCGACCGGCTGTTGGCGACCCCCATGATCAGGCCGCGTTTGCCGCGCATGAGGGCTGAATTTTCCGGCATTCCCCGCACCAAGACCCGAATTCTAGCCTTCGCCTCCTATGGCATAGGGTAGTTGGACCATCAAGCACAGGCCGGAAAGCGGAATAGACGGCATTTACTGGTGTTTTTTGAATATGGCGCTGGGCAAAAGCGCTTTGGCGCGGTGTAAACTATGAGGTCATTCAAAGGAGGGGCAATGCTTGAGTGAGTTTCGCGAGCGGATCGAGGCGGCAATACCGGCGCTGCGGCGCTATGCGCGCGCACTGACCCGTGACGCCGAAATTGCGGACGATATCGTGCAGGACACGCTGGTCCGGGCGCTCCGCTCCGAACACTTGTTTCATGGCGGAGATATGCGCGCCTGGCTCTATACGATCCTGACCAATCTTAATCGTAACCGCCTTCGTACCCTGGCGCGGCGCCCTGTGATCTCGCCGATCAAAGACACGGACGCGACTGCCAGCGGTCCGGATTCCGGCGGGCGAGATATCGTTCGTGCGCTCGAAATGCTCACGGAAGAACAGCGATCCGCTTTACTCCTCGTGGTGCTCGAAAGCCTTACCTACCGCGAGGTTTCCGAAGTTCAGGGCGTGCCAATCGGCACCGTGATGTCGCGCCTCGCCCGCGCCCGCAATGAAATTAAGGCCTATTTGGATGGCGAGCGCCCGGCGCTGCGCCGCGTGAAATAAACGATGAGATAAAACGATGAACGACCGAGATCATGTGAGCGAAGAAGAGCTCAATGCCTATGTCGATAACGAGCTGCCTGCCGATCGGCGCAGCGTTGTCGAGGCATGGCTTTCAACACATCCCGATGATGCTGCGCGGGTTGCTGCCTGGCGCAAGCAGGCAGAGCTTCTTTGCCATCGTTACGGCCACCTGGAATACGAAACGCCGCCGCCGCGCTTTAATCTCGATCGCCTGGCCCGCCGCCGCTTTGGCGCGCTTGCCGCCGTGGCGGCGAGCTTGGCAGCATTCCTGATCGGAGCGGCTGCTGGCTGGACCGCGCATCGAATGGAAACCGAGAAGCCGTCCGATCTGGTCCGCTTCACCACTGACGCGCTCGTTGCGTATCGGCTTTACACCGTCGAAGTCCGCCATCCCGTCGAAGTTCCCGGCGATGAGCGCCCGCATCTGGTGCAGTGGCTCTCAAAAAGAGTTGGCTCGCCGCTCAATCCGCCTGAACTCGACAAGCAGGGGCTAAAGCTTGTTGGCGGGCGTCTGCTTCCCGGCCCGACTGGCCCATCAGCGTTTTTCATGTATGAGAACCCCTCGGGCGAGCGCTTCACGCTTTACTGTGGGCGCGTCAGTGACAGCGAGACGGCATTGCGTTACACGACCGGCGGTCAAAATGCCGCCTATTATTGGGTCGACCGCAATTTGGCTTACGTGCTGAGTGGGCCGATGGAGACCGGCAAGCTGCGAGAAATCGCGCAAGCCGCCTACGATCAGATCGATCGCCGGACCGCGCCGCAGGGCTGATCGTCAGCGCTGTCCTGGTTTGCAAGGCGCGGCGCTACTTTGGCCCTCACAGATCTTTCCGGGGATCGTAGCTCTTTCCGCTCTGCCACTTTTTCATCAGCGCTTCGAGTTCACTGTCGCTGCCATCCGGCAGCACAATCCGGACGGTGGCGAGGAGATCGCCGCGACCGGTCTTGACGGGAAAGCCTTTGCCCTTCAGGCGGAAGGTACGCCCGCTCGAAGTCCATGCGGGAATCGCTATCTCAACCGGCCGGTCGAGCGTCGGCACACGTACTTTTGCGCCAAGCACAGCCTCGTATAGCGTGATCGGCAAATCGAGCCGGATGTCGGCGCCATCGAGCGCGAACACCGGATGCGGCGCAATCGAGACGGTAATGAGACCATCGCCGGCGCCGGCTTGGCCGGCCATCCCCTGGCCCTTCAACCTGATCTGCTGACCATTGGTGATCCCGGCCGGAATCTTGACATCAACGTCCTTGCCTGTCGGTAGCCGCAAGCGCTGGGTCACGCCGCGCGCCGCCTCCGGCAGTGTGACGGTGAGCGACGCATGCACATCGGCACCGACGCCGAAATCCTCTGATTCGAAATTGGACCGCGCGCCGGTCCGCCCGCCGCGGCCCATCTGACCGAAAGCCTCTTTGAGAACATCTTCGAAACCGCCAAAGCCGCCGCCACGGCCTCGCCGCGTCGTGCGGGTAAAGCCCTCTGGACCGAAATTGAAGCTTTCGAAGTTGGCGTCGGGACCGAAACCGCCATAGCCTGCTCGAGGCCCAGCGCCTCCGCCGAAACCTTCAAAGCCGCGGAAACGGGGTTTCCCCTCGGCATCGATCTCGCCACGATCGAACGCCTTACGCTTGTCCTCGTCGCCCAGTAGTTCGTGCGCAGCATTCAGCTCGGCGAAACGGGAGGCTGCTTTGGGATCGTTCTTGTTGGCGTCGGGATGCAGTTTTTTTGCGAGTCGGCGGTAGGCGCTTTTGATCTCGCCTGCATTCGCCTTGCGATCTACACCCAAGACTTCGTAGGGATCACGCATCCCCTGGCAGCTCCGCGCTGTAATTTCGGGCCTGCCCCGGCCCGCCCCGGCTGGCCACTTCAATGTGGGAATAAAAGGCGTGCCCTGCAATGCAAGCGAATCGGCCGACGCAAGCGATGATAGCGCGGTCAGCTGGACTTCAGCGGTTTTAGCCGCCTTACCTCCCATCCGCCGCCGGTGGTGCGGCAGGCAGCCCCTTCGAGCCAATCCTGCGACTCGCCGTGCATGTAGCTGGCGAGGAAGTCACGGCAGGCCATGCCCGCTTCCGAGTAGGACGTCGCCAAGGGAGTGATATTGCCGCGGGCGCCACTGTGCGGATTTTGCCACGGCAGGCTCGCGTCCCTATTGCCGCGCGACAGCGCTTCCGCGGCGGCCGCACGCGCATAGGCGAGGTCAAGCTCGGCTTGGGAGGAACTTTTGGTCAGCGTGCTCGAGGACGCATTGGCCGGCGGGTTTATCGTTCCGGTCACCTGCGGCCCGCTCTCGTTGGTCGAGACGAGCGAAGCAAGCTGGTACGAACAGCCGGACATCGCCATCAGCGACAGGATGGCGGCGATGGCCTTCACTGGAATTGGGCGCGCCCGCCACAGCAACCGGCATAGGCGCGGCGCCGCGGTTCCATTATCATTATATAAATGCCGGTGGCACCACTCCCGGCCGTCCCACACGAGCACTTTGGGTACTCCGAACAATGTCCGACGCGGCGCCTATAAAACACCCGACAGGGTTAACGGGCGGTGACTTCACCGAAGTCGAGGAGCCGCTGCGTCTGTTTGCGGCGTGGTTCGCCGATGCCAAGCAATCGGAACCGGTTAATCCCGACGCCATGGCGCTCGCGACGGTCGATACCCAAGGTCTTCCCAATGTGCGGATGGTGCTGCTGAAGGGTTTCGACGAGCGCGGATTCGTCTTCTACACCAACGCAGAGAGCATCAAAGGGAACGAACTTGCCGCCGCACCGAAGGCCGCGTTGACCTTTTATTGGAAATCGCTGCAGCGTCAGGTGCGCGTGCGCGGCCAAGTGGAGACGGTCTCCCCTGCCGAGGCCGACGCCTATTTTGCCTCGCGCTCGCGGATGGCGCAGATCGGCGCTTGGGCCAGCAAACAATCCGCCGCGCTCGAAAGCCGGTTGGCATTCGAGAAAGCGGTTGCGCGCTTTACCGCGAAGTTCGCCGTCGGTACCGTGCCGCGGCCGCCACACTGGGTAGGCTATCGCGTTGCTCCGCAGGAAATTGAATTCTGGCAGGAGCGACCATTCCGATTGCATGATCGCGTCGCCTTCACACGCGCCAGCCCGACTGCGCCGTGGATCAAGACGCGGCTATATCCATGAGCATCTGAGATGCCGGCAACGAACCAGCCCCGACGTACGCTCCTTCTCACCGGGGCGAGCCGAGGCATTGGCCATGCTACGGTCAAGCGCTTTGCGGCGGCCGGGTGGCGCGTGATCACGTGCTCACGGCATCCGTTTCCGGAAAATTGTCCGTGGGAAGCCGGACCCGAGGACCATATCCAGGTGGATCTGTCGGATCCGGAAAACACCGAACAAGCGATCACCGAGACCAAGCAGCGGCTTAATGGCGAACTGCATGCGCTGGTCAACAACGCTGCGATTTCTCCTAAAGCTGAGGGCGGCAAGCGGCTCGGCTCAATCGAGACGTCGCATCAAGATTGGCAGCACGTTTTTCAAGTGAATTTCTTCGCTCCGATCATGCTGGCACGCGGATTGCTTGACGAATTAAAGGCGGCGAAAGGCTCGGTCGTTAACGTGACCTCGATCGCAGGTTCGCGCGTGCATCCTTTTGCCGGCGCCGCCTATGCAACGTCAAAGGCGGCGCTTGCATCGTTGACGCGGGAAATGGCCGCGGATTTCGCCGCAGTCGGCGTACGCGTCAACGCCATCGCGCCTGGCGAAATCGACACGTCGATGCTCTCTCCGGGAACTGAGAAAATCGTCGAAAATATTCCGATGCACCGACTCGGCACGCCCGATGAAGTCGCGAAGATCATTTACGTGCTGTGCACGGACACCGCGTCCTACGTCAATGGCGCCGAAATTCACATCAATGGCGGCCAGCACGTCTAGGACGTGTACTCGTAGATTAGATTGCTTGGGCCAACGCCCGCTTTCAGGTGTAAAGCGGCCATCGTAGCGACGTACCGCAATGTCCGCTTATGACCGAAAACGGCCATTAATGATTCGAGATAAATTCCCGACAGGCCCCGCGGCGCACTAGACAGATGGGTGCGCTAGCGGCGCGGTCCAATGCCGCACAGTTGGGAACTCGTATTCGCCGTCGTAATCGTAAGCGTTCCGACGGCGCGGTTGCAGTTGTTCGCTCGGTTGCGGCAGCGATTCACGCGTTGGCGACTTGGTCATCGTTCAACTCCCTTGGTAGGGATTGCGGCCCGGCTGGGTTTATTCCCGTTAGCTAAAGCCAGATTAGGAAAGGGGTTTCGACTGAACCATCGAGCCGACTTCGAACGAGGTCTGGTATGAGTTTCGGGTTGAGGAAGCCAAGCGGACGTGAGGTGGACATCCGGGAAAGTTACAGGTCGCTTCCGAATGACAAGAAATTATTCCCCGACCTGTTTCACTAACTGGTGATGAAAGTTATCTGAAAGTGACGCACCAATTTTCACCACGACGGGAATAACGCAACCGATGGTCGATCTTATCGGGTGTGTCGTCGCGCCTGCGGCGAACAAACGAAGGAGATAGGACCATGTCCAACGTGACAAAGTTTGCAATTTCAGCTGCGATCATCCTCAGCACCGCGTTTTCGGCCCTGGCCGCGAGCAAGCCTGGAGCTACCAGGGAGCAGGCGGCCAGCAGCGGGACAGGCGTGGCGTCCTATGATCGGTCCGGCGGCATCGTCTCGGGTGACTGGCGCTAGCGATGTCCGGCGTTGAGCGATAAGGCCGCCCGATTGGCGGCCTTATCCTTACCAGAGAACCTACTCGGCTAACTTCTTACGAAACGGCGGGGCGCACCTGCACGGCGTTTCGCGATCAAGCATTAGAATCCAAGCATTAGAATCCATATCCGCTTGTGGCACTTCGCGACATTAGGAAATGTCGGCTTGATGTCCGCTTGCGGGGGCAGAGCGGACATTGGCCCAACCATTGCTCGTTGACGTTAAACGCGCGCGCGATTTTATAAGTACACGCCTAATTCAAGCGCCAGAAGGTAGTTCAGCGCACTTGAAAAACAAGCTTGCCTCTGAAATGGCGCGACTCGCTTAGGCGATGCGCCTCGACCGCTTGCGATAACGAATAAAGCTTGATCGCGGGCGGCCGAACCGCGCCTGTTTCGATAAGCCCGGCAATGCGCTCCATGGCGGCACGCGAGCGTTCCACCGGCGGACGCAGTGAAACGACATCGCCGCGGGTCGGTTTAGGCGCCTCGACTCCCGACGCGATGAAGGCAGCGCGGCCGCCGGGTTTTAGGACGGCAAAGGATTTATGCGCGACTTCGCCGCCCACCGTATCGAACACGGCATCGCAACCGCTCACGACGGCCGCAAAATCCTGCGTGTTGTAATCGATCACCCGGTCGGCGCCGAGACCGAGAACATAATCGCGATTCGCCGCGCTCGTCGTCGTGATCACCCGCGCGCCGAGGTGTTTGGCGAATTGAATCGCGAAACCGGCGACACCGCCGGCGCCGCCCTGGATCAAAATAGTTTCGCCGCGTTGCAGCCGCAGCGTGTCAGCAATTGCATTCACTGCCGTTAGCCCGGTCAGCGCGACGGCGGCAGCTTCGACGTGCGAGAGCGCTCCCGGCTTCCTGCCCACGATGGCAGCTTTGATAGCCAGTTTTTCGGCATAGGTACCTTCTCTGCCGATATCGAGAACGCCAAACACCGCGTCGCCGATCTTGAGATCAGCGACGCCGCCGCCCAAGGCGCTGACCGAGCCGGAAAAATCCCGTCCCGGAATGAGCGGGAAGTTGGCGCCCGAATGACGCGCATATTGTCCTGAACGAAATTTCCAATCCGCCGCATTGACGCTCGCCGCGGCCACATCGACCACGACTTCGCCCGGCCCGGCAACCGGATCCGGCAGGTCGCCATATTGCAGCACTTCAGGTCCGCCAAATCGCTCCAAATAGACTGCTTTCATTGTAATCTAGCCCCACTGAAAAGATTGATGCTCAAGCATAGCGCGCACGCTCGGCGAGCAAAACAGCGCCTTCGCATGCATGGCGCGTCGGGTTTGCGATTCATGCATATAGGAAGTCCAGAACGGCGGTTTCGTTCAAGACCGCTTGCGGGATGCTATGCCGCGCGGATCGGGCGCGTTCTTCTGCGGTCTGTGTGGCCTGGAGATAGGCGCCAAGATGGCGCGCACGTTCGATGATTCTTTTGTTTTCCGGCAATCGCTGCCTCTCGAAACGGCGGAGTGCTGGCTCGACATCCTCGGCGTCCAGCGCCTCGGCAAGCGCCGCGGCATCATCCGCCGCTTTGGAAACTCCGGCGGCGACATGCGGCCGCGCCACAAAGGCGGCATCGCCGATAATCGCCACCTGTCCAAAGGCGAGATGCGGACTCTCAAGGTCGTAGATCGGTTGCAGGAGCGGCTCCTCGATCAGCCGCACGATCGCGCGGAATTGCGGCGCCAACAGGCGCTCGGCGGCCGCGCGCATGGCCGTGATGTGTTCCGAGCGAATGAGCGGGGGCGGGATAGAAATCGAATGGCCAACCCCGCCTCGATCGGTCAGGAGTTGCGGCAGCTCGCTTTTTTCCTCGGCGGGCCGATACCACACCACGTTGTAGCGCCGCTGGCCTTCGCGCACCTCATTATGGGCTCCAACGACCGGATAGCCGATGCACTGCTCGCCCGGCGGCAGGCAGAACGCCATGGTCATGAAGATTTCGCGATGAACGGCCGGCGGAATGACGCGCTCCGGCAAGAGGGCTCGCCAGGCGACGTAGCCGGCATAGAGGGGGAGAATGTGCGGCAGGCACTGCTGCCGCACGGTCGAACGCAGCCCGTCAGCCCCGATGAGCACGTCGGCGCTAATAGACCGGCCGTCGCCAAAATGCGCCACGACACCGTCGCCGCTCTGTTCGAAAGCCTTGAGACCTCGACCACGACGGTATCGATCCGCCGGAAAGGCATCGCGCAGAACGCGGTAGACGCGCTGCCACGCGGTGAGCACTTGCGGGCATTCAAGCGTCGTCGTCACTGCGCCGGATTGATCGAGGATTTTTCGCGTGCTCATCGCGACGCCGAGATCACGCGTTTCGAGCCCGAGTGCGTTCATGCGGGCTATCAGTTCGGCCTGCGCCACGATGCCGGCGCCGCGGTCGGCCAATTCCTTTTCCACCCGCTCGAAGACCTCGACGTCCCAGCCGCGGCGGCGCAGCATAATTGCTGCCAAAAGACCACTCATCGAGCCGCCGATCACGATCGCTCGGCGCTTTCTGGTCATCGGAAATTCCTGCAGTTTGTCAAGCTTTCCCCGGCCGGAAAGGTTTTCTATATTGTGCCTGCAAAGTCTGGAGGAACGCCATGGCCTTGAGCATGATGGATAAATCGACCGACCGTGCCGAGAAATCGGCATGGCCGCCCGCCATTGCGGCCGATTTCGAGCGTGAACGGCAGAATAACAACGGCTGCGTCGGCACCGCCCTGCTTTCGGAGAGCGACCGGGTGCGCGTGTGGATTATCAGGCTAGCGCCGGGCGAGCGGATCGGTTTTCACCGCCATGTGCTCGATTATTTTTGGACCTCGGTGACCGGCGGCCGCGGCCGTCAGCATGTCCACGATGGCAGCACCGTCGAATATACGTACCAGCCTGGCGAGACCCGCCATGAGACTTACGGACCGGGTCAGTTCAAGGTCCATGACCTTGAGAACCTTGGCGATGAAGAAATGGTCTTTATGACCATTGAATTCCTCAATAGCGCCAACAAGCCGCTGTCCCTTCCCGACAAGGTGCGCGCCGCGGCGTAGTGCTGCGGCGGCGCTTTTTGCCGTCTAGAGCAGATCGCGTTTAACAATAGAGCCAGCGGGGAATGGGCGATAAGCCGGACGCCGTGGGGCAATCGATTCCGCTGTCAACAGGACACCAGGTGCGGTCATCGACTGACCGGTTTCTCAGCGAGGCGTAAAGTTTTCTAGCCAAGACCAAAGCGTTGCTGCACACTCCGGGTGGGGTGTCTGACTAATGATTTTTTCATTCGATCTTCTCATCAACGCCGTGGTCTCGGGTATCCTGATCGGCGGCTTCTATGCCGCCGTGACGTCCGGCGTGTCGTTGTCGTTCGGCATATTGGATATCGTCAACATCGCCCATCCGGCTTTCATAATTCTCGGTTCCTATATTGCCTATATCGCCAATGCGACCCTCGGCGTCGATCCGATCCTCGCTTCCATCGTGATGATGCCCCTGTTCTTTGTGCTGGGGTCCGGAATCTATCAAGTCTATTACGTCTCCTTCGAGAAACGCGGTCAGGAATCGCTTCGCGGGCTCGCGTTCTTTTTCGGCCTGCTGTTCATTACCGAAGTCACACTCGTACTCTATTTCGGCGTCGACTATCGCTACGTCGAGGCTCGCTATATCGGTCCATCATGGCACTTTGCCATGCTCGACATACCCTTACGGATCTTGGTGCCTTGTCTGGTTTCGCTTATCATGACTACAGGGCTGCAAATCTTTCTCACGCGCAGCTTTCTCGGGCGCGCGGTCATGGCGGTTGCCCAGGATCAGCTTGCCCTGCGACTGATGGCCGTCGATCCAATCAAGATCAAGCGGATCGCATTTGGCATTTCCATCGCCACTGCCTCGCTCGCCGGCGCATTCCTCATCATCATTCAACCGGTCGAGCCGTCGGTCGGACGCGAATATATCGGCCGCATTTTCGCGATTTGCGTGCTCGGCGGGATGGGCAGTCTGCCGGGCACCGTCATCGCGGCAATGCTGTTGGGCGTTGTCGAGAGCCTGACTTCCACGTTCTACGGTCCGTCATGGGCGCCTGCGGTATCGTTCGGCTTTCTGTTGTTGACGCTGGCCGTCCGACCGGCCGGCCTGTTGGGGCGATGACGTGCGCACTCCCGCATTTCTGCTGATTTGGCTCGCCGTCAGCGCCGCGGTGTTTGCCGCCTCGGTTTGGCTAGGCAACGACTACATATTTTTCGCCGGCTATGTCGTGCTGCAGTATGTGGTTCTGGGCACTGCCTGGAACATTCTCGGCGGTTATTGCGGTTATGTGAATTTCGGATCAGCGGCGTTTTTCGCTCTTGGCGCATATTCGACGGTGGCGATCTACAAGCTTATTACTGAACATGAATTCTATCGAATGCCCATTCCGGTGCTGATGCTGATCGGCGGCATAGTTTCCGGCATCGTCGGCTTTGGCATGGGCTATTTGACGCTGCGGCTGCGCGGCGCCTTCTTTGCCATAGCGACGCTTGCGCTCGCCGTCGTGCTGCAGACGCTGGTGGTGAACTGGGACTATGTCGGCGGCTCGCGCGGTGCCTATATCATCCGTCCGGAACAGATCGAGCCGATCGGCAACTATATCCGCTATTTGTTTCTGATCATGATGCTGCTTGCCGTGGCAGCGATCACAATTGCACGGCTGATCGAACATTCGCGGCTTGGCTATGGTTTCGCCAGCATCCGCGACGATGAACTGGCGGCCGAAGCCTCCGGCGTGCCGACGCTGCGCTTAAAACTGATCGCCACGACGATTTCGGGAGCGCTGATGGGCATGGCCGGCGCGCCATTTCCTTATTACATCGGCTATTTGCAACCATCGTCTACCTTCGGACTCGATTACGCCGTCAATTCCATCGCCATGCCGCTCATCGGCGGCACCACCAGCTGGGTCGGTCCGCTGATAGGCGCTTTGCTGCTCGGCTCCCTGCAGCAAATCGCAACCGTCACAATCTCGTCGGCAGTCAATCTCTTGATCGTGGGCTTTCTGCTGGTGATCTTCGTTATCATCGCGCCGAACGGAATTGTCGGACTGATTCACACCTACCTTCAGCGAAAGCCGGAGGATTTTGTTGGCCGGCGCCACGTCAAAGCCGAGATGCCGGGACGGGTGCCATGATCGTGGCTGGCCCCGCCAATGCCAACAGCGCCACCGCGAGCGGCGCCGCACCGGCGCTCCTTGAAATCGAAAATCTGGGCAAGCGCTTCGGTGGCTTTGTTGCACTGGAAAATATTACGCTCTCGGTTCCTGCCGGTGAGCGTCTGGGACTCATCGGACCCAATGGGTCGGGCAAGAGCACGTTGGTGAATTGCATCTGCGGCACGCTGCGGAACGAGCAAGGCACCGTGCAATTTGGCGGCCAAAGGCTCGACGGCCTGCAGGCGCATCAACGCACGCATCTGGGTTTAGCGCGAAGTTTTCAACTGCCGCGGCCATTCGTCAGCCTGACGCTCGCCGACAACATCCGGATCCCACTCCTCTATACTGTGGCGACGCGAAGCGGCAGTCGTCATACTGCGCACGAAGTCGAGGAGCGCTGCGCCGCACTCCTTCGCCAAGTCGGACTTGGCGACAAGGCGCGCCGCCTACCGCGCGACCTCACCCAGGTCGAAATGCGTAAACTCGAGCTTGCCCGCGCTATGGCCGCAGAACCGAAACTCCTGATCGCCGATGAAGCGATGGCCGGCCTTACTCATTCGGAAATTGAAGACATCTTGTCATTGCTCATCCGCCTGAACGAGCAAGGGGTCACCATTATTCTCATCGAGCACATCATGAGCGCGGTGATGAGCTTTTCACGCCGGCTAGTCGTCTTGGTCTCCGGGCGAAAAATCGCCGATGGAATGCCCGACGACGTCATGCGCGATCCTGAAGTCGAAAGGGCTTATCTTGGCCAATAGCCTGACCATCGCCGGCATCCATGCCGCTTATGGCGCGGTGCGCGTCATCGAGGACGTGTCGCTCAAGGTGCCCGGTGGTGAGACCGTGGTTCTCCTGGGCACTAACGGCAATGGCAAGTCGACGCTCATGAAGTGCATCATGGGAATTGTGCGGCCGAGCGAAGGCACGATCGTCGCGGAAATCGACGGCATTCATCACGACCTGATCGGCCGCACCACCGAAGACATCGTCAATCTCGGCATCGCGCTCGTGCCGGAGGGGCGCCGGCTTTTTCCGATGCTGACCGTCGAAGAAAACCTCCTGCTCGGCGCCTATCGCGCTGCTGCGCGGGCCGAGCTCGCCGGTAATCTTGCCGTCTGCTTCGAAACCTTTCCACGGCTTGCCGAGCGTCGTCGCCAGCTCGCCGGCAGCCTCTCCGGCGGCGAGCAACAGATGCTGGCGCTCGGTCGCGCTCTTATGTTGGCGCCAAAGATTCTTCTGGTCGATGAACCATCGGTGGGGCTCGCCCCAATTCTCGTCAGCCGCACCATCGATGCAATCTCGCAGATGAAGCAGCGCTATGCGCTCACGGTTCTCATGGCCGAGCAGAACTTCAATCAGGCCATCAGGATCGCCGACCGCGGTTATGTCATTGTGCACGGCAAGATCGCCTTCGAAGGGCGATCCACCGAAGAACTCAACAATAATGATTTGATCAAGAAGTTTTATTTGGGTTTGTAATTGCCGCTGGCAGAGAGGCAGCGTTATTGCACCGGCATGTCGAAATACGAGTCGGGAAACGGCTCGTTGCGCAATGTGAAATGCCACCACTCCTTGGGATTTGCGCGAAAGCCGCGGCGCTGCATTGCCGCAGCCAGCCGCATCCGGTTGGCATGCTGCTCGGCAGTCACGCTCGAAGCTGCAGCCCCTGATCTCGGGCTGAAGAAATCGAACGGCGTGCCCATATCGAGCTCGGCACCATCGGCGCGCGCCAGCGTCAGATCGACGGTCGAGCCTCGCGAGTGACCGGAGTGCGAGGCGATGTAACCGTCCCGAAACAGCGTGCGCTTATCGACGTCAGGATAAAACTCCGGTTTGGCCGCCTGATCTCTCGGATCGCGGGCCCAGCGCACGAAATCGGCAACCGCGCGCACTGGTCGATAGCAATCAAACGCCTTGATTACCAGGCCGCGAGTCGCAAGATCGCGCGCAACTTCGGCCAGTGCGTTGGCGGCCGATTGGGTGAGCAGACAACGCGGCGCACGGTAACCGTCGATCGGCCGACCGACAAAATTGTGAGAACCTGCGTAGCGGATATCGGTGATCAAGCCTGGAACGACGGTCCCAGCATCAATGAGCATTGCCGTGCGCTGCGACGCAATCGCGGGCGCGGCCAGCGCGGACAACAGAGTGATCATCTGCCAGAATTTTGGCATCGCCCTTCGACTCGCTAATTTAAGATGAATGATGCTCATCTATTATGCTTAATAGCTCAACTCTACGCCTTTGGTCGTTTATGAGCAGCGTGGGCGAAAGCGTTCTGAAGCGATTTTTCATCAACGAAAGTGATTTGTCTTCATTGCACAACAGGCAGCATGTTGTTGATCATCAAAGCTTTCTAAAAGACAATCAGAACTAGCCTCCTCGAAACGTAGAATACCTGCCGGGGAATAAGGATAGCTGCTGGGTGTTCAAGCGAGCATTACGCAAGGACCGCCCAAATGCAGTGGACCGCCACGGGCCTGACACGGCCAAAACCGTCAATGCCGCCTTCGCGTAAGCATCACAATAGAATCCGCGATCTAGTCCTTCAGAGCGCCGGCCGGTTGTTCAACCGCCATGGCTTCAATGCCGTGTCGATTGACGATGTGATGGCCGAGGCTGGACTGACGCGCGGAAGCTTTTATTGTTATTTCTCCTCGAAGAGCGATCTGTACGCGCAGTCGGTTGCGCGCGTGGTTCACGAAGATCGCGAGAATCCAAAAGGCAGCGGGTCTGAGCGAACGCGCGCCGATAAGATCGTGCACGACTATTTGTCCGAGGCAGATCAGGACACGACCGCGGACACCTTCCCGATGATCGGCCTGCCCAACGACATTTCGCGCACCGATCGGGCGGTCAGACAGGCGTTCGAGGCTGCGCTTAAATTGATGATTCAGTCGTTCGAGCAGGCCGGGAACGGCAATGCCGATACGCGGCGCGCGAATGCACTCGCCATCGCCGCGCTTTGTGTAGGCGGCATGGTTCTGTCGCGCTCGATCGATGACCGCAAGCTGGCCGATGATTTGCGGGGTGCTGCCAAAGCGACCGCGCTCAACCTTGGCAAGTGGTGAGCACGGCCGCTATTGCGGACAGGCCGACAGCCAGCGCGCTTCGATATTTTCTTGCGAGTCGACCATCGGCATCCCAGCCATAGCTGCCTTGCTCTGCACTGTGGCCGTGTAATGCCGGGAGCTGTCGAAGTTGAACTCACCGGTCAGTTCCATATCCAGCTGACCCTTGCAAGTCAGGCGCCAAATCAGGTGCGAATCGCTCAAGCTGCGTTCGATCGGTGCGCATGTCGAGTTGACGGTGCGGGATACCGGCGAAAAGGTAGTGGCGAGGTCGGCGACGTCCTTGGGGGTGAGGCATTTCGAGGATTCGTGCGGCGGCCCGATCACGCCACCGGTCTGGGTTCTGCTGATCACCTGCCATAGGCCTGGCTCGATCCCATCCGCCAAGACCGTCGAACCGCCCAAGGCGCATGCGGCTACAAGCCCGCAGGCGGTCCGCGAGGCAAGTCGACAAAACCGCGATATTGCGCTCCGATTTCGGATCATTTCGACAGCCGGGCCATCGCTTGAGTAAGGGAACAGCCTCCCTGATCAATCGTTATCACGAGACTTCAAGGTCGGGTGAATACGCATTTGGTCACGGGGATTGGGGATTATGTGGAACTCGTTGAGGTCAATCCGCCCGCCGCGGTGTGGCAGGGGAGAATGGCATGAATCATTCGATGTACGGCGCTGATCGCGCCACACACCTGAAAATCGTGGTGATCGGCTTAATCTGCGCACTGGTGGTCGCAGCGATCGGCATTTTTGCCCATGTCAGCAGCAATTTCGACCTCGGCACGGCGGCCCTGGTTAAAGCCGGCCGGCCAACGAGCCTGAGCGGGAATATCCCTGCCATCCGATAGTACGCCGTGCCGCGATCGAGGCCGACCACTCACCCGGATCCTGGCACTGCCTCGATCATTCCGCCTTTAAACAGCATCGGGCCGGTTGGCGCGCCCGTTGTGGACCCGTTCCCCGGCTCAAGCGAGACCGAATAGGTTGCGCTTCGCATCGTCTCGACATCGATATTCTGGGGAATGGAACGGGTCGTAACCTCACTATTCCCGACCGGCCCGAGCGATGCCGGCTTCGGTAATTTATTTGAATTGAGCCACAATTCGTAACTGCGACCGCTGTCTGGCGCCGCCGTCAGCCTGCGGATGGTGATCGTCCGCTGTTGTGGATCCAGCATGACCAGAAAAGCCGGCGACGTCGGTTCCTGCTGCAACACTGCTACGAGCTGAGGAACGGCAGGCTTCGGGGCGCCGGCTGTGGCCTGGGGCTGTCGACCAAGGGGAATGAGCCCGGCCGCAAAATGAGTAAGCGCAATATAGGCTGCCAGCAGCACCGCGATCACGCTGGCGCCAATGGCGAGGCCGCGCCAGCGCCCGACATTCTGATCTGGGGTCGCGGTTTCCGTACCGGTTGTGGTTTGGGAAGAGGCTGACCTCGGTAGCTGATTGTCAAATTCAGTCGCCGACCCCGAGGGCAACAATGTCGACGCAAGGTCAGCCGTCTTCGAATCCTCGGAACTTTGTCCCCGGTCGGAGAGCAAATCTGGCACGGTATGGAAGCTCGGCTCGGCGCTCGCGTCGATCTGCGGGCTGGCCGAGGACACCGCCGCTTCGGCCGGCTCGGGCTGCACGCCAGCGAGCTCGACCGCCTCGGAGGCTCCTTGGCTTCGCCGTTCGGCGCCATCGATCCCTGTTTTGATCCGCTCCCACAGATCCGGCGGCGGCTCGACGGCTTCGACCATCACGTTGAGCTCACCAAGCCGGTGCTCCCATAGCCGGACGATCTCGGCGAATCCGGCGTCTTTCGCCAGCAGCGCCTCCGCCTGGTCGCGTTCCTCCGCTGACAGCGTGCCTAAAACATATTCGGCGGCAAGAGCATCGCGGTCATCATCATACATCGCTGCCTCGATTGGCTTTTGTCTAGAGAACATGAGTCACGCCGGCGCCTGTCGGTACCCCCATACACTCGCGAATTTCGAGCAGACTACGGCGAAGCCACGTCTTGATCGTGTTGACCGGAATGTCGAGCTTGCTCGCCAGCTGATCGCGGCTCCAGCCGCTGTAATAAGCAAGCAGCACAATGCGCTGCTTTTCCGGGTCGAGCCGACCGAGGCAGGAGAGCAGGCGCTTGAGCTCCGCCGTCATCTCGCGCCGCGCCAGTGGCGCCGGCGCTTCCGCTGCGGGTTCAGGCGCCTCGGGCTCTTCATCGATCGAGACGTCTCCCCGCTTGCGCACGATGTCGATGGCGCGATTGCGCGCCACAGCGACCATCCAAGTAATCGGACTTGCCGTTGCCGGATCGAACTGATCCGCCATTTTCCACACCTTGAGATAGGTTTCCTCCATGACCTCTTCGGCCAATGCAGGCTTTCCCAGGATGCGGAGCAACACCCCATAAAGCTTCGCCCGGGTGGCGCCATAAAGGCGCTCGAATGCAGCCTCGTCGCCCCTGCCGACGGCGCCCAGCAGCCAAACGAGCTCGGTCTGCATCAACATGATCGCCCCGGACCCGGGAAATTGGGCCTCAGTCTCCCCCACCCGGACCGGCATCAAACCGGCCCGTCAGAACAGCCGCACTTGCGCAGTGCGGCACAGCTGCCGCGCGGCGCCGCGCTTTCATCACCGACGAATATTATCGCCGTGGCAAGGGGGTTTCGTCGAGAGCGAAAGCAGGCTGTTTTCGCCCCGCGGGGCGGTCGCCGAGGGGACGTGCAAACCCATTGAGTTGCGTCGCGATACGCCGCCCAGAAGCGCTTTGCTAGACGCTACGTCTTGCGATA
>DASSXN010000035.1:0-5610 GCA_035703785.1 Xanthobacteraceae bacterium | reverse complement strand
ATGTCGGTGCGGCGCTCCATTTCGGCGAAGGTGGTGCGCAAGACAGCAGGCACATGAAACACATGCGTGACACCATAGCCTTTGAGCATGTCGGCGAGGCATTGCGCCCCGCTCATTTTGCGATTGTGTCCGAGCTGCATTCCTCCCCCAGCGTCAAAACTTATGAAGCGTCTCTTCGCCGAAGCGCGTCGCATCAAACGAAACAGACCTACGAGTTTGGAACCCTATTAATTATCGAACACCGCGACGGCGCGGATCGGCGAACCGGTGCCCTCGCGCCATTTCAGCGGCAGGCCGATGAACTGAAATTCGCCCTGCCCGAGCAGCGTCTCGAGGTTGCACAGGCTTTCCATATGCGTGATGTCGAGTTCGAGGCAGGCTTTGTGCACGAGCGCATTGACTTTACCTTCCGGCCCCGGCCGCATCGAGTCGATGCCGAAATGCACGATGCCTTGGCGGGCAAGCCACTCGGTCGCCGCGACATTGACGCCGGGATTGTCGGTCGAATAGGCGGCGGTCGGGAAAGTGCGAGCGTGATGGCCGGTGCAAAGGAGCACCGTGCCCTTTTTCGGGATCGGCACGCCCGCCTTGTTGACCGCGGCTTCCAGATCCGCCGGCGTGATCTCGGCGCGCGGCGCGATGTGGCGCAGATCGATGCAGATGCCGCGCACGATGCAGTTTTCCAGCGGATATTTATCGATCGATGTGCCGGTCTTGCCGAAATGCCGCGGCGCGTCGATATGTGTGCCGCCATGATCCGGCATGGAGAAAAACATCACCATGTTGCCGTGGACGTTGCCGGAATCGACGAAGGACTCTTCGTGCGTCTTCCAGATGCCGTGAATGATCGGCGGTTGCCCCGGATAGGACGGGGCGCGGTGATAAAGCTCGCGGCTTAGATCGACGATCCGCATACTGCCCCCCTTTAGCGTTTTCGCCGCTTCGCGGCTTATTGCGGCTTGAAATTCATCGCCAGGCCGTTGATGCAATAGCGCAAATGGGTCGGCGGCGGACCGTCTTCAAAGACATGGCCGAGATGACTGCCGCAGCGGCTGCAATGCACCTCGGTGCGGACCATGCCGTAGCTCGAATCGGTGGAAGACTCCACCGCGCCCGGCTCGGGATCATTGAAGCTCGGCCAGCCGGTCCCGCTCTCGAACTTGGTCTTGGAAACGAACAGTTTCTGATCGCAACCGGCGCAATAGAACGTGCCGGCGCGTTTTTCGTAATTCAGCGCGCAGCTGCCCGGCCGCTCGGTGCCGTGCTCGCGCATGATGTGATACTGCTCGGGGGTGAGGATTTTGCGCCATTCCGCTTCGGTATGGCTGACAGGAAAGTGCTTGGTGTCCAGATTGGTGCTCATGTCGGTACTCATGTCGGTATGCCGTACTCGATATAGATTGTCATAAACGTAATCGATGTATGGCAATGCGCAATCCCACATCCACCGGTCACAATCGCGTCGCGCTCACCGCGGTCGCCGCCGAGCTCGGCGTCATGTTTATCGGCGCGATCTTGCCGACGCCGCTTTACCCGCTGTACCGGGAAGCTTTTGGATTTTCCGGCGTCACATTGACGCTGATCTATGCGACCTATGTTCTCGGCAATCTCACCGCGCTCCTGTTCTTCGGCCGCCTCGCCGACCAGATCGGACGGCGATCGGCGAGCTTGCCGGCCGTCGCGGTCGGCATTGCCAGCGCTGTCGTATTTGCGGGGGCGCAAGGCACCGAGTGGCTGTTCGTGGCGCGCGGCGTGAGCGGTTTTTCGACCGGTCTTGCGTCCGGCGCGGCCACTGCCTGGATTGCTGAACTTTATGCAGGAAGCGACAAGAGCCGTGCCGCCCGCGTCGCATCGGCGGCGAATTTCTTCGGCTGCGCCGCCGGGCCGCTGATCGGGGGCTTATTTGCGCAATTCGCGTTCGCGCCGTTGCGGCTTTGTTATCTGGCCTATCTGGTTTTGCTGTGCGGCGCCGCCGGCGCTATCTTGCTGCCGCGCGAAACTGTGACGCAGCCGAAACCCCTCGGCGACATCGACCTTCGGCCGCGCATCGGCGTGCCGCCGGGAATCCGGCTGCAATTCATTTCACCCGCCGTGACCGGCTTTGCCACGTTCTCGCTGATCGGCTTCTATTCGGCGCTGATCCCGAGCCTTCTCGGCGAGACGCTGCATCAATCCGCGCCGCTCGTCGCCGGCGGTGTCGTCTGCGAGTTATTCCTTGTCGCCGCGGTGGCGATTCTCACGAGCGGCCTGTTGGCGAGCCAGACCGCTACGCTCATTGCGTTGCTGCTGTTGCCGCCGAGCGTGTGGATTCTGGTCGGAGCCGAAGTCGATCACTCGCTGGCGCTGCTTTTGTTCGCCGCCGCGCTGGGCGGCCTTGCCGGCGGCCTCGGCTATCGCGGCAGTCTCGAAGTGATCAACCGCATCGCGCCCGCCGACCGGCGCAGCGAGGTCGTCTCCAGCTATATGATCGCGTTGTTTGCCGGCAATTCCGTACCAGTGATCGGCATCGGATTTCTTGCCGCCGCCACGACTGCGCTCACCGCGCACGTGATCTTCGCCGCGGTGCTCACCGTGCTCGCCGGGCTTGCAATGCTGACCGGTTTGAAATTCCCGCCGACCGAATGAGCAAGTGGTGCGAGATCCCGGATCGGGCTTCGCCCGTCCGGGATGACGCCTACCGGCGTCACTTGATCGCCAGCGGATTGGTCGGCGATCCGACCGCGCCGGTGATCGGAATTGCCGGCGCCACGAACATGAATTCGTAAGTACCGTCGGCGGCGCAATCCTCGGCGAGGTCTTTGACGTAAAAAATCTCGCCCATGGTCATGCCCATGATCGGGATCGTGATCCAGTGCCACGGCTGATTGATGCCGCCTTCGGTATTGTTTGGTCGCACTTCGCAGCCCCAGGTGTCGCTGGCGAGCGCGGCAAGCTCGGTGCGGGCGACGAATTCCAGCGTCTCGAAAGCGAAGCCCGGCGCATCGCCACCGGGGTAACCGTCCCAGCTTTTGGCGTTGAGGCAGCGCTCCATCTGTCCGGTGCGCACGATGATGTAGTCGCCACGCGTGAATTCGACCTTCTGCTTCTTGGCAGTGAGATCGAGATCGGCGCAGCTGATGCCGTAGCCGTCGTCCAAGCAGTCCTTGCCAAGCGCGCGGGCGACGTCGAGAAAGACGCCGCGGCCGACCATCTTGTTCTTGGTTTTCTCAATGCCGCATTTCTGCGCGCCGAACGACGACACTTCGCGGCAGTCGTAGCCGTTCCACATATGGTTCTCATAGAATACATGCCCGAGCCCGTCCCATTGCGTGCCGCATTGCAGCGGCATCACCACCATGTCGTCGGCGGCGCGGATGCCGCGTTTGTCGAGCACGCCGGAATAAGCGTCGGTGCCGGTGCGCAACATGGTGTGCAACGGATTAATGCGGCCGAGCGCCGGATAAGAGGTCTTGCCACTCTGCGGGCCGTTATTATCGAAATTGAGCGCGAGCGAGATCACCTTGCCCTTTTTCACGAGCTTCGCCGCGGCGACGATGTCTTCGGCTTGCGTGTAATTGAGCGTGCCGATCTCATCATCGGGACCCCATTTGCCCCAGTTCTTGTATTTCTCCGCTGCTTGGCGGAGATCGTCTCGCGTCACTTTGCGCCCGGCCATTGGCTTTCGCTGCCCCTCTTTGCTGTGCGGTGGATTTGACGGGTCTCTGTTCGCCCATGCTCGCCCAAAATACGCAGCGATGCTAGCATTCTCGCGCGTGATGGGAGGAAGATGCTATGCGCGCGTTCAAGCCGTGGGTTCGTCTCTCCGTGTTTGGCGCAAGCTTCGCGATCGGGCTGTCGTTCGCGGCTCAGGGCCGCGCGGCCGATACCTATCCCGATCACAAGGTCCGCGTGATCGTGCCGTTCGCGGCCGGCGGTCCGACCGACGTGATCGCACGGATGGTGGCGGAGCGATTGTCCGAGGTCTGGGGACAGCAGCTCTATGTCGAGAACATGCCCGGCGCCGGCGGCAATCTCGGCGTTGAGAACGGCGCCCGCGCCGCGCCGGACGGCTACACCATCGTTGTCGTGTCCACGGGCTTCATCATCAATCCCAGCATGTACGGCAAGATCGGCTACGATCCGGTCAAGGACTTCGCGCCGATTTCGCTGGTCGCCGCCTCGCCCAATGTCGTTACCGTTCACCCTTCCCTGCCGGCAAAAGACCTCAAGGAGCTGATCGCGCTGATCAAAGCTAACCCCGGGAAATACAGCTTCGCGCAACCGGCCACCGGTTCGACCCCGCATCTTGCCGGCGAATTGTTCAAGCAGACATACAATCTCGATCTCGTCACCGTGCCGTTCAACGGCGCGCCGCTCGCCATCAATTCCACCCTTGGCAATCACACTCCGATCACATTCACGGCCCTGCCGCCTGCGATCGGCAATGTCAAAGACGGCAGCCTGCGCGGCATCGCCATCTTGGCCAAGCAGCGCGTGGCGGCACTCCCCGATCTCCCGACCAATGTCGAAGAGGGCGTGCCGGGACTTGAAAGCGACACGCTCACCGGAATCGTGGCGCCCGCCGGCACGCCCAAAGCGATCATCGACAAGTGGAACGCGGCGATCGTCAAAATGGCCGCCGATCCGGAGACGAGGAAAAAGCTCGACGCACTCGGCTTCGTGCCGGTAGCCAGCAGCCCGAGCGAGTTCGCCGAGCGCATCAAATCGGAAATGGCGCGCTGGGATGAAGTGGTGAAGACCGCCGGCATCCACGTCGATTGAGTTTTAACCCTCTCCCCTTGCGGGCGTTACCCCTCACCCGCCCTTCGCGGCTTTCGTCGCTCAGGCACCCTCTCGCGCAAGGGGAGAGGGAAAGCGAGCAAGCGACTTCTTCGGAGTGATTGAATGCGCATCGTCGATATCCGCGAGACCTCAGTCCCGCTCAATTCCACGCTCGCCAATTCGAGCATCGATTTTTCCGAGATGACGACTTCGGTGGTCGCCGTCATCACTGACGTCAAACGCGACGGCGAAACCGTCTGCGGCTTCGCCTTCAATTCGACCGGCCGCTACGCCTGCGGGGCGCAAATGCGCTCACGGTTCATTCCGCGCATCCTCAAAGCGGATCCGCGCTCGCTCCTCAACGACGCCGGTGACAATTTCGCGCCGGAAAAGATTCTCGCGGTGATGATGCGCAACGAAAAATCCGGCGGGCACAGCGAGCGCTCGATCGGCATCGGCACGATCGAGGTTGCGGTGTGGGACGCGGTCGCCAAGATCGCCGGCAAGCCGCTACATCGCCTCCTGGCCGAGCGTTTCAACGGCGGCAAGGCCGCGGAGAAGGTGTTCTGCTATGTCGGCGCCGGCTGGTACGCGCCCGGCAAGACGATCAAGGATCTGCGGGACGAGATGCGCGGGCATCTCGACGCCGGCTCCACCATGGTCAAGATGAAAGTCGGCGGCATGCCGCTCGCCGACGATCTCAAGCGCGTCGAGGCGGTGAAATCGATCCTGCCGCGCGGCGGCAAGCTCGCCGTCGACGCCAACTCCAAATTCGGCCGCGACGACGCGCTCGCTTACGCGCGCGGCCTCGAGCCGTTCGCGCTGCGCTGGTTCGAAGAGCCGTGCGAT
>DASSXN010000022.1:0-7188 GCA_035703785.1 Xanthobacteraceae bacterium | reverse complement strand
ATGCCGCGCGATTTGGCTTCGGCGAGCATCGATTGCATGTCTTTGATGGCGCTGTCGACATCGAATGTGACGGCTCCAGCGGAGCCGCCCTTGAGCATTGATGCGATGCCGGGAGCGCGCACTTTGAGGACATTGGCGGCTCCCGAAGTGTCACTGAGAAGATCCATGAGCCGCTCCGGCTCGATGGCGACAGTGCGCGCCATGGCCAGTGCCTCACCGAGCGCCTGCCAATACACCATCAGCGGCAGATTGATCGTGAATTTCAGAACCGAGCCGGAGCCGGGCGGCCCCGCATGTTCCAGCCGCCGGCACAGCTGTTCGAGGATCGGCCGCGCCCGCGCTGCATCCGCCTGCTCGGCGCCCATGAGCCCGATCAGCTTTCCCTGCCGCGCGGGACCGGTCGAGCCACCCACCGGACATTCGACGAACGCCGCGCCTTTGGCGCGTACCGCATGCGCGAGCGCGATCTCGGTGGCGGGCAGAACCGTGCTCATGTCGATGAATAGTTTTCCAGCGACTCTGCCATGCAGAAGACCTGAGGGGCCGTTATAAACCGCCTCCAGCGCCGCGGCGTCGGTCAGGATGGTAATGACGACTTCGCTGTTTTCCGCCAGTTCAGCCGGGTGCGCCGCTGTTTTCGCCCCGGCGACGGCCCTGGCTTTTTCCGGCGTTCGATTCCAAACCGTGACGTCATGGCCGACCTCGATCAACCGGGCCGCAATCGCCGCCCCCATTTTGCCGATACCGGCAACACCCAGTTTCATACCGCGCTCCCCAGACCGTCATTGGCGCGCACGGCTTTAACCCGCGCACTGTTAGACCACAACCGTTCAAGACCAGCATTCCGGCGCGTCATCTGCAAGCGCCTTCCCAACCGCACGATATCGCCCGACCGATAAGCCGCTTGCGCGCATTGCAAGCGGATGCGATAGCGTCAAGCTCTGGGAAATCGGAGTGGGATTGCGATGCCTCGGGCAAAGAAAGATATCGTCGGGATCATCGGGCTCGGAATTATGGGCGGCGCCTTTGCGCAAATTCTGGTTGCGGCCGGATGGCAAGTCATCGGCCACGACATCGCGCCGGCGCGCCGGCGCGCCATGGCCAAGCTCGGCGTGGACATTGCCGAAAATGCCGGCGACGTCGCGCGGCGGGCCGGCACCATCATCACCAGCCTGCCCAAGCCTTCGGCCCTCACCGAGACGGCTACCGCCATTGCCAAGGCCGGCGTGCCGCGGCGCATCATTGTCGAAATGTCGACCTTTGCCTTGGAGGATAAGTCCAAAGCGGGAGCCGTGCTGCACAAGGCGGGCCATGTCATGCTCGATTGTCCGGTGAGCGGCACCGGCTCGCAGGCTATGGTTAAGGATCTCGTCGTCTACGCATCCGGCGATAGCCGCGAGATCAAAAAGCTGCGTCGCCTATTTTCCGGCTTCACGCGTGCCGTCCACGACGTCGGCGCATTCGGTAACGGCAGCCGCATGAAGTACGTCGCCAATCTTCTTGTCGCTATTCATAATGTCGCCAGCGCCGAGGCGATGGTGTTGGGCATGAAAGCCGGGTTGCCGCCGCAGCTCATCTTTGACTTGATTAAGACCGGCGCCGGCAATTCGCGAATTTTCGAGTTGCGGGCGCCGATGATGGTGAAAAACAGTTACGGCAATCCCACAATGAAAATATCGGTCTGGCAGAAAGATATGGACGTGATCGGTTCTTACGCGCGCAAGATTGCGGTTCCGACCCCGATGTTTGACGCGAGCAAGACAATCTACGCGAAGGCGCTCAAGAGTGGTCACTCGGCCGAAGACACCGCCGCGGTTTGCGCCGTCTTGGAAAAGATGGCCGGCGTTAAACGGACGAAAGGACGCGCCAAGACTGTCTAGGCATCGCGCTGCGACCACAAAAGGAAAGGCGGCAGCGAGGGAGGTATTTAAAATGTCATCGCTTGAAGGCGAAGCGCGGATGGCGGCGGTCGCAGGCGATCGCAAGGGCCTGGAACAACGCAGCGAGACTCGCGATGGCATGCGGATCGATTGGAACGTGCCGATTGCGATGGACGACGGCCTGGTGCTGCGCGCCGACGTTTTTCGTCCCATCACCGAAGGCCGTTACCCGGTTATCTTGAGTTACGGGCCTTATGCCAAGGGGCTTGCTTTCCAGGACGGCTACCCGAGCGCCTGGCAGCGCATGGCGGACCTGCACCCCGACGTTGCCGCCGGCTCGAGCAATCTTTATCAGAGCTGGGAAGTGGTCGACCCGGAAAAATGGGTGCCGCACGATTACGCCTGCGTGCGAGTCGATTCGCGTGGCTGCGGCTGTTCGCCCGGCTACATCGATCATTTTTCGCCGCGCGAAACCAAAGATTTTTACGACTGCATCGAATGGGCCGCGGCGCAACCGTGGTCGAGCGGCAAAGTCGGGCTGAACGGCATTTCCTACTACGCCATCAATCAATGGCACGTCGCCAGCCTGCAACCGCCGCATCTTGCGGCCATGTGCATCTGGGAAGGCGCCGCCGACTGGTATCGCGACATGACGCACCACGGCGGGATTCTCAGCACGTTCTGGGAAAACTGGTACGACATGCAGGTCAAGACCGTGCAATACGGCGCCGGCGAGCGCGGCAAGCGCAGTCGCGTGCACGGCGAGCTGGTTTGTGGTCCTGAGTTTCTGTCGGACCAGCAGCTAGTAAAAAACCGCAGCGATTTCGGAGCTGCAATCTTCGTGCATCCGTTGGATGACGATTACCACAAAGCACGCTCGCCAAACTGGTCGAGAGTAAAAACGCCATTCCTGTCGGCAGCCAATTGGGGCGGCCAGGGGCTGCACCCGCGCGGCAATTTCGAAGGGTTCGTGCGCGCAGCCTCCAAGCAGAAATGGCTGGAGGCGCACGGCATCGAGCACTGGACTCATTTTTACACGGATTACGGCCGCGATCTGCAACTGCGCTTCTTCGATTATTTTCTGCACGGTAAAAGAAATGGCTGGGACAAACAGTCGCCGGTGCAGCTCCAGGTCCGGCACATCGACCGCTTCGTGGAACGCGCGGAAAACGAATGGCCGCTCAAGCGCACGCAGTGGACGAAGCTTTATCTCGATCCTGCAGGACGACTTGGCGCGAATAAGCCCGCGAACAAAAAATCGGTGCTGCGCTTTGAAGCCATGGGAGACGGCGTCACTTTTCTCACGGCGCCGCTTGAACGCGAAACCGAAATCACCGGACCATCCGCCGTCAAGCTGTATGTGTCGTCATCGACAACAGACGCCGACATTTTTGTCGTGGTGCGCGTGTTCTCTCCCGACCTGAAGGAGGTGGTATTTCAGGGCGCCATCGATCCGCACACGCCGGTCGGCCAAGGTTGGCTTCGCGCCTCGCATCGTCAGCTCGATAAAAAACTGTCAAAGCCATACCGGCCGTATCACGCCCACAGCAAGAAACAGCCGTTCAAGCCCGGGGAAGTCGTTGCGCTCGATGTCGAAATCTGGCCGACGTCGATCGTCGTGCCGGCAGGCTACCGGATCGCCCTGACCATCCGCGGCAAAGATTACGTTTATCCGGGAGGAAGCGGCGGGCGGCTGTCGAACTTCAAGAACGAGCTGACCGGCTGCGGACCGTTTCTGCACGACGATCCGCACGACCGGCCGCCGCAGGTCTTTGCCGGCGTTACCGGGCTGCACTTCGGCGGCGCGGCAAGGCCCTATCTGCTGCTTGCGGTCATTCCGCCCAAGCGGAATGAGAAAAACGCAAAATGATTTTATGAAGCGCTTCGATAAAACGCACGAAGAAAGTACAAGATGCAAGCTTCGGGAGGAGATGATGTCGCGCAAAGTCAGTCGCCGTACGCTTCTCGCCAACACTGGCGCCGCCGCCGCTCTCGGTTGTTTCCCCGCGCCCGCGATCGCGCAGACGGCGCCGATCAAAATCGGCCTTCTTACCGTAAAGGTCGGGCCGCTTGCCCAGGGCGGCATCCAGATGGAACAGGGCGTGCTAACCTTTTTGAAGGAGACCAACTACACGATCGCCGGGCGCAAGGTCGATTTCATTTCCGCCGATACTGGCGGTGCACCGGCCGGCGCCAAGACCAAGGCCCAGGAATTGGTCGAGCGTGACAAGGTCGATTTAATTCTCGGTCCGCTCGCGACCTTCGAGCTTTATGCCATCAACGACTACATCCAACAACAAAAGTTGCCAACGCTCAGCTTGGCGGCAGCTGACAATCTCACCCAACGGCAGCCTAATCCTTATTTGTTGCGCGCCTCGGCCACCGCGTCCCAGGCTTTGCATCCGATGGGCAACTACGCAGCCACCGAGATGAAGCTCAAGCGGGTGTTGGCTATCGGTGAGGATCTCGCCTTCGATTACGAAGAACTTGGCGGCTTTCAAGCGGCCTTCGAAAAGGACGGTGGCTGCGTCGTCAACAAGCTCTGGCCGCCTTTGGTGACGCCCGATTACACACCCTACATCGCTCAGATTGGCGATTGCGATGGCGTTTGCCAGGGCTTCGCCGGCTCAAACCCGCTACGCTTCATGAAGGCCTATGCCGATGCCGGCTTGAAATATCCGGTCGTGACCGGATGGACGGGCGGCGACGACGCCTTGCTACGAAGCTTTGGCGACGAAGCGATCGGTCTTATCTCCTGCTCGGCCTATTCGCTTGATGTCCAAACCGAGCGCAACCAGCGCTTCATCGATGGCATGCGGAAGAATTTTGATGTCATTCCCGGTTTCTATGCTGCCGGTCTTTACATCAATTGTCAGGTGGCCGATGCCGCCCTGCAGGTAACCGGCGGCGACGTCAGCGACCGACAAAAAATGATCTCAGCGCTTCGCGCCGTAAGCCTCACCGATACGCCACGAGGACCGCTCAAATTCGACCATTTGGGCAATGTTGTGGGCAACTTCTATATCCGGCGCTGCGATACCGAGGGTGCCAAATATGGGCTCAAGCTCTGGAACAAGACGATCAAGACCTATGAAAATGTCAGTCAGTTTTGGACCTGGCCGGAGCAGGAATTCCTCGCTCATCCGGTTTATTCGCGCGACTATCCGCCGCTGAAGAAGTGTTGAGAAAAACGCGACAATAGCAGGCTTTACAGCGCGGCCCGCCTCGCCAATGATAGCCGCCAATGCCGCACTGGCAGCGGGCAAAAATGCCTGCCACAGGGGGTCGCCCGTTCGTGGCGGCCTGTAAGCCGAGCAAAATGGGAGGACGCGTGATGTCTGCCAAGCCTAAGACTCGTAAAGTTAGCCGCCGCACCGTGCTCGCCGGCAGCGTCGCCGGCGCGGCAGCCGCGCTCAGCCGTTTCCCGGCGCCAGCTGTGGCGCAAGCGGAGCCATTTCGGCTTGGCCTACTTACGGTGAAAACCGGCCCGCTGGCGCAGGGTGGCATTCAGATGGAGCAGGGCGTCCTGACCTATTTGAAAGAGACCAACTACATGATCGGCGGCCGCAAGGTCGATTTCGTCTCGGCTGACACCGGCGGCAATCCAGCCGGCACCAAGACCAAGGCGCAGGAGCTCGTCGAGCGCGACAAGGTCGACGTGATCCTCGGCCCGCTTGCCGCGTTCGAACTTTATGCAATCAGCGATTACATCCGCGAACAGAAAATGCCGACGCTCAGTCTCGCGGCGGCAGACGACCTGACCCAGCGTAAGCCCAACCCGTATTTGTTGCGCGCTTCGGCCACCTCCTCGCAGGCGATGCATCCGATGGCGCATTACACCGCGACCGAACTCAAGCTCAAACGCATTTTCTGCATCGTCGAGGATTTCGCCTTCGGCTACGAGCAGATGGGCGGCTTCCAGGCGTCGTTGCAGAAGGACGGCGGCTGCGTAGTCAATAAGCTGTGGCCGCCGCTGGTGACGCCGGACTACACGCCCTACGTGGCGCAGATCAGCGATTGCGACGGCGTGTGCCAGGGCTTTGCCGGCTCGAACCCGCTGCGTTTCATGAAAGCTTATGCCAATGCCGGCCTTAAATATCCGGTGGTCACCGGAGAGACTGGCGGCGACGACGCTCTCCTTAGGAGTTATGGCGAAGAGGCCATCGGGCTCGTGAGCTGCATTCCCTATACGCTCGATCTTGAGATCGACGCCAATCATCGCTTCATCAATGGCATGCTCAAGAATTTTGAGACGATTCCGGGCCAGTACGCGGGCCTGCTCTATGTCAACTGTCAGGTGGTCGATGCTGCCTTGAAAGCGACAGGCGGCGACGCTCACGACAAGGACAAGTTCATGACCACGCTGAAGGCGGTCAGCTTGGCCGACACCCCGCGCGGGCCGCTGAAATTCGATCACTTGGGCAACGTGATCGGGACTTTCTACATTCGGCGCATTGGCACCGAAGGCGCCAAATATGGGCTGAAGCTTTGGAACAAGACGATCAAGACCTATGAGAACGTCAGCCAGTTCTGGACCTGGCCTGAACAGGAGTATCTCGCACATCCGGTCTATTCGCGCGATTATCCGCCACTGACCAAGTGCTGATCACGCGCGCAACGGAAGGGCAGCAGTTATGACGTTCTGGCTGCTGCTCACCGTCAACAGTGTGACGTTCGGCGGCCTTTTGTTTCTGCTGTCGGCCGGGTTTTCCCTGATCTTCGGGTTGATGCGCATTCCCAACCTGACGCACGGCTCGATGTTCATGCTCGGCGCCTATTTCGGCACCACGCTGCTCTCCGGCGTGCTCGGCGTCCGATTCGGGTTCTGGGTGGCGGCCGTCGTCTGCGCGATCGAGGTCGCGCTGCTCGGCGCATTGATGGAACGATTGCTGTTGCGCCGTCTGGCCGGCCAACAGCTGGCGCAGGTGCTGGTCACGCTTGGTGTTTCTTTCATGGTGGCCGATCTGTGCTTGATGGGCTGGGGCGGCGATCCGATTTCTGTGGCGACTCCGCCCGGCCTCAACGGCTTTGTCCGATTCGGCGCGGCGGTGTTTCCGCTGTACCGGCTCGCGGTGATCGCCATTGCGGTCGTATTCGCGCTTGCGCTGTTGCTCTTGCTGGAGCGCACGCGGCTCGGCGCTATGATTCGCGCCGGCGTCGACGATCCGCAGATGGCGCGCGTCGTCGGCATCCGGGTCTCGCAACTGTTCACGATCGTATTTGCGCTCGGTGCGGGGCTTGCCGGCTTTGCCGGGTTGATCGGCGGTCCTATCCTCTCGGTCTATCCGGGAATCGACCAGGACATGCT
>DASSXN010000043.1:0-34328 GCA_035703785.1 Xanthobacteraceae bacterium | reverse complement strand
CTTTTTGCGAAATCGGGTATGGCGGCAATGCCAGTCCGACCAGCGTTCCGGCCGCGACCACGAGGGCTGCGGCCAAGAGCACGGCGAAGGGACGACGAATACGCCGCGTCGTGTCGCTAAATGTCATCGATACCTTCTTTGCATTGCCCGAAAGCCATCGCAGGGCCCAGCAGGCGACAATCTGCTTTGCAAACAAAGGGCGAACAGGTTTAGTTCATGAAAGTGGAGGCTGTCAGTTAAGGGCCCGTTAACGGCTTCATAAGATCGCGTTAAGGAACCTAAAAAATTGCCGCGTTTGCTGCAGGCGCTTTAACGCCGTCCGATATACGCCCTGAGCCCATAATCAGGGCGTCACATGCAGCACAAGCGAATAACGGCGCGATTGGGCTCCGCCTGGCGTGACGCGGTTGCGCGGGCGGCGTCGCTCTGCATGACGATCCGCGGCCGGATCCTAATCGCTTTCCTGATCATGAGCGTGATCACCGGCGGGCTGGGCATCTATGCGACCTTCGGTATCCGGCATGCCGGCATTCTGGTCGACAAGACGTTCGACGAATCGCTGATGTCCATCAATTACGCCCGCGCGGCGGCGGCGGATTTCGCCGGAATGCGCGCGGCATTCATGCGGCAATGGATCGCCACCGATCCCTCGATGCGCGCCGAACTCGGCAAGCAGATCGACAAGCTCAGCGCTTCGCTCGCCGAAGATCTGCAAATCGCGACGGACCGCTCGCAGTCGATCCGCGCAGCTCGTGCCGTCGAAAACGTGCGCGATGCGGTTGAGGCTTGGAAGAGCGTATCGGAGCGACTCAACGGCGGCGCGACCGCCGATGTGAACTGGGAGATGCTCGATCGCTACGCCGTCAATGTCGACGAGCAGATCGATCTTCTGGTGAACTACACCGCCGGCGACGGATTTCTCTACCGGCAAAACGCCCGCGGCACCGTGGCGCACGACATGCAATTTAATATCGCCGGAACCGTGCTGGCGCTGCTTTTGTCTGGCGCTGTGGCTTGGGCTCTCGCTCGCCGCATCGTCGGACCCGTTGCGGTTGCTTCCGGCGTGGCCGAGCGCATCGCCGCCGGCAAACTCGATGTTGCAGTGCCGCGCGGCAGCGCCGATGAGCTCGGTGCGCTGCTCGCCGCCATGGGGGTGATGCGCAACAATATCAAGACGATGATGGACCGCGAAGTCGAGCAACGCCGCAGCGCGCAGGCGCGGCTCGCCGACGCGCTGGAATGTTCGCAGGAAGGCGTTGTCGTCGTCGATGCCAATGATGTCATCGTGCTGGCAAACGCTCAGGCTGCGGATTTCCTCGGTATTTCGGCGGGACTGCTCAAGCCCGGGACGCCGCTCGCGCAATTGACCCCGGCGCTCCGCGGAGCCGCCGACGCCTCGCATATGCTGATGCGGCGCGACAAGAACCTGCACGCGACTAGCGAAACGCTCATGGCGGACGGCCGCTGGCTGCGGTTGAGCCGCAGTCCGACCAGCGACGGCGGCTTCATCGTGCTGTGCGGCGACGTCAGCCGGCTCAAGCAGCAGGAATGGTCGCTGCGCCAGTCCAACCTGCTGCTCGACGCCGCCTTGGAAAACATGTCGCAAGGCCTCTGCCTTTACGATGCGCAGAACAGGCTCGAAGTTTTCAACCGGCGCTTCTTGGAGATTTTCAAGCTTCCGCCCGATCAGATCAAACCCGGCATCAGCTACAAGGATGTGCTGGCGATCAGCATCGGCGTCCATAATCATACCGGCAAGAACGTCGAGCAACTCTTGGCCGAGCAGGCCGAGTTTTTGAGGGAACGAACCGCCAAGCCGCATCTTTACGAGCTGAACAATGGCCGCGTCGTCGCCTGTCTGTATTGCCCCACTGCGGACGGTCGCTGGGTCGCGACCTACGAAGATGTCACCGAACGCCGCCAGGCCGAGGCCAAGATCATCCATATGGCCCGGCATGACGCGCTCACCAATCTGCCCAATCGCGTCCTGTTCCAGGACAAAATGGAAAAGGCACTCGGCCGACGCGATCGCATTGCGGTGATGTTTCTCGACCTCGACCGGTTCAAGAGCGTCAACGATTCTCTGGGTCACTCGGTCGGCGATGCACTGCTGTGCGCGGTCACCGAACGGCTACAGCGAGTGGTGTCCGGCAGCGATACGGTGGCGCGCCTGGGCGGCGACGAATTTGCAATCGTGCAACGGCATGCCACGCCGGCCGGCGCCAGCGAGCTTGCCGGCAAGATCATCGCCGAGCTGGCCGAGCCCTTCGACGTGCAGGGACACCAGCTGATCGTCGGCACCAGCATCGGCATCGCGATGGCGCCGGCCGACGGCAGCGCGCCCGATCAGCTCCTGCGCAACGCCGACATGGCGCTTTACCGCGCGAAGTCCGATGGACGCGGCACCTACCATTTCTTCCAGCCGGAGATGGACGCGCAGATGCAGGAGCGCCGCAAACTCGAGCTCGACCTGCGCAAGGCGCTTCAGGGCGACGAATTCGAACTCAATTATCAACCCCTCATCGACCTCGCCCGCGGCGAAGTCTGCGGATTCGAGGCGCTGCTGCGCTGGAAGCATCCGGAGCGCGGTCTGGTTTCTCCCGATGAGTTTATCCCCGTTGCCGAGGAAATCGGCTTGATCGTGCCGCTCGGAGATTGGGTTCTCAAACAAGCTTGTCGCGACGCCGTCAATTGGCCGGCCAAAACCTCCATCGCCGTGAACCTTTCGCCGGTGCAGTTCCGCAATCCGATGCTCGCCCTGTCGGTCGTTTCCGCGCTCGGTCAGTCTGGGCTTGCGGCATCGCGGCTGGAATTGGAAATCACCGAAAGCGTCTTGCTGCAGGCGGACCGCACCGTGCTCGACGCACTGCATCAATTCCGCGATCTCGGCGTGCGGATCTGTATGGACGATTTCGGCACCGGTTACTCGTCATTGAGCTACTTGCGCAGCTTCCCGTTCGACAAAATCAAAATTGACCGCTCCTTCATCTGCGAACTCGGCAAGGACAATGATTGCATGGCCATTATCCGCGCCATCATGCGGCTTGGTTCCAGCCTGGGCATGACCACCACCGCGGAGGGGGTCGAGACCGAGGAGCAGCTTGAAATCCTGCGCGCCGAAGGATGCATGCAGGTACAGGGATTTCTGTTCAGCAAGGCAGTGCCGGCCGCCGAAATCCCGCCGCTACTGCGGCGCTTGCAGCCGCGGATTCGGGCAGCCTAGCCATTTCGCCTCGCGCTCAAAGAGCGCGCCGCGCGGCGCTCACCGCCACGTCGTCCGGAAGGTTGTTCCGCCACCGGCGCGTCCTATATTTCGGTGCATAGGGAACTCCCGTCTGGAATTATCGGGCGCAGGAGAGCAGACTGGCCCCTGGAGGGTGCGTAATGGCGCTGCGCGACGTCACACTGGACGATAAATACGATCTCGGCCAGCGCCACATCTTCGTGACTGGTTTCCAAGCTCTGGTGCGGCTCTGCCTGATGCAGAAGGAGCTCGACCGCCGCAATGGCCTCAATACCGCGGGTTTTGTGACCGGTTACCGCGGTTCCCCGCTGGGCAATCTCGACAGCCAATTTCTGCGCGCCAATAGCTTTCTCGAGAAAAGCGACGTCCGCTTTCAGGGCGGCATCAACGAAGACTTGGCGGCCACCGCAGTCTGGGGTTCGCAGCAAGCCGCGTTACGCGGCGAGGGCAAGTACGACGGCGTTTTCGCCATGTGGTACGGCAAGGGCCCCGGCGTCGACCGCACCGGCGACGTGTTCCGCCACGCCAATCTCGCCGGCTCGGCAATGCGCGGCGGCGTGCTGGCTTTGATGGGCGACGATCATACTGCGGAATCTTCGACGACCGCCCACCAGTCGGAATATCACTTCATCGACGTGATGATTCCCGTCCTCAATCCGGCGGGAGTCCAGGAAGCCCTCGATTACGGCCTCTACGGCTGGGCGATGTCGCGCTACACCGGCGCCTGGACCGCGCTCAAGACCATGCACGAGACGATCGAATCGACGGCGGCGATCGACGCGAGCCTGGAGCGGATCAATATCGTCACCCCCGACGATTTCCGCATGCCCGATGGCGGCCTCAATATCCGCTTGCACGATCAGATCCTGGCGCAGGAGGCCCGCCTGCACGATTACAAGCGCGACGCCATGCTCGCCTTCGTGCGCGCCAACAAGCTCAACCGCACCATCACCTCCGGCGGGCGCGATCCAAAAATCGGAATCATCACGACCGGCAAGAGCTATCTCGATGTGCGCCAAGCTTTTGACGAACTCGGCATCGATGAGCTCAAGTGCAATGAGCTCGGCATCCGCCTCTATAAAGTCGCTTGCGTGTGGCCACTCAGTCAGCGCGAATTGAAGGAATTTGCCGAAGGCCTTGATCTGATCATTGTCGTCGAGGAGAAGCGCTCGCTAATCGAAGTGCAAGTCCGCGAAGAGCTTTATGGCACCGCGAACCAGCCGGTTTGCATCGGCAAGAAAGATGAGGCCGGCAATTGGTTGTTCCCGGTCAAAGGGGCGCTCGATCCCAACGAGGTCGCGATCTGCCTCGGCGAGCGGCTTCTCAAATATCATCGTAGCGACGACATCGGCGCGCGGGTGGCGCGGCTGAAAGAATTCCAGCGCATCGCTGCGGAGACCACCGACGTCGCTCAGCGCATCCCGTATTTCTGCTCAGGCTGTCCCCACAACAGCTCGACCGTCGTGCCCGAGGGCATGCGCGCCTATGCCGGCATCGGCTGCCATTACATGGCGCAGTGGATGGACCGCTCGACACTCGGCTACACGCAGATGGGCGGCGAGGGGGCCAACTGGATCGGCGAAGCTCCGTTCTCGAATCGCCAACACGTTTTTCAGAACCTCGGCGACGGCACTTACAATCATTCCGGCTATCTCGCGATCCGCGCCGCGATCGCGTCGAACACCAACATCACTTACAAGATTCTGTTCAACGACGCGGTGGCGATGACCGGGGGCCAGCCCAACGATGGCGGGCTGACAGTGCCGCAGGTGGCGCGGCAAGTCGCGGCAGAGGGCGCCGCGCGCGTCGTTGTGGTGACCGACGAGCCCGGCAAATATCCGCGCGATACGCAATGGCCGGCGGGCCTTACCATCCATCATCGCGACGATCTCAACGCCGTGCAGAAGGAGCTCGCGGCGATTCCCGGCGTCAGTATCTTGATCTACGATCAGACCTGCGCCGCCGAAAAGCGCCGCCGCCGCAAGCGGCACACTTATCCCGATCCCGACAAGCGCGTCATTATCAACGAACTGGTTTGCGAGGGCTGCGGCGATTGCGGGGTTCAATCAAACTGCGTATCCATCCAGCCGCTTGAGACCGAGTGGGGGCGCAAGCGCACCATCGATCAGTCAAGCTGCAATAAGGATTTCTCCTGCGTTAAGGGATTCTGTCCCTCATTCGTCACCGTGCACGGCGCCAAGCTCAAGACAGGAATCGGTGTCGGCGCCGATCACGATGTTGGGCAATTGCCGGAGCCGAAGCTGCCGGCGATCGACCAGACCTACAACATCATCGTCACCGGCGTCGGCGGTACCGGGATCGTGACCATTGGCGGCGTTTTGGGGATGGCTGCGCATCTGGAGGGCAGGGGAGTCGGCGTTCTCGACATGGCGGGCCTCGCGCAAAAGGGCGGCGCCGTCTACAGCCATATCCGCTTTGCCAACAAACCAGAGGATATTCATGCCATCCGCGTCGCCGCCGGCCGCGCCGACCTAGTGCTCGGCGGCGATATTGTCGTTGCGGGAACGCGCAAAGTGCTGGCGGCGGTAAAGCACGACGCCACTCAAATGGTCGTCAATACCAACGAGTTCCTGCCCGGCGAATTCACGCGCAATGCCGATTTTTCGCTGCCGAGCGAACGGCTCAAACGCACCATCGTCGCCGACGCCGGTCGCGACCATGCGCACTTCATTGACGCCACCCAATTGGCCAATGCGCTGTTCGGCCAATCGATCGGCGCCAATATGTTCCTGGTCGGCTATGCCTATCAGCTCGGCGCCATCCCGCTGTCCGCGTCCGCCATCGAGCGGGCGGTTGCGTTGAATGGCCAAGCCGTCGCCATGAACCAGGCGGCATTTCACTGGGGCCGGCGCGCGGCGATCGATCGCGCCGCCGTCGAGGCGCGGGCCGAGCCGGCCAGCGCCAAGCGCGACGCCGAGCATTTATCCGAGTCGTTCGACGAGATGGTTGAACGGCGTATGCAATTTCTCACCGCGTATCAGAATGCCGCCTATGCCGGGCAATATCGGGCGCTGGTCGAAAAAGCGAAATCGGCCGAAGCCGCCCGCGCGCCGGGCAAATGCGGGCTCGCCGACGCGGTCGGCCGCTATTTGTTCAAGCTGATGGCGTATAAGGACGAATACGAGGTCGCCCGGCTTTACACCGACGGTTCGTTTGAACGGCAGGTCAGAACCGAGTTCGATGGCGACCACTTGCGATTGCAATTTCACCTCGCGCCGCCGCTGTTGGCGCGCCGCGATAAGACCACCGGCCTGCCGCGTAAGATGAGCTTCGGACCCTGGGTTCTTCCGGCGTTTCGGCTGTTGGCGAAAATGAAATTCTTGCGCGGCACGGCGCTCGATCCATTCGGGTACTCGCTCGAACGCCGCACCGAGCGAAAATTGATCGATGACTACAGGGCGATGCTCGACGATGTGCTCGCGAATTTGACGCCCGAGAACCACCACCTCGCGGTCGGTCTTGCCGCCATTCCGGAAAAAATCCGCGGCTTCGGCCATGTCAAGCGGCGGCATCTTGTGACGGCCAAGGCCGACGAGGCTGCCTTGCTCGAGCAATTCCGTGCCGGCGGGCCGGCGCTGTTGAAAGCCGCGGAATAATCGCAAACTCGTCAAAGATTGCTGCTAGCGTGCCCATCCGGTGAGGAGCGGCTGGTTTTATAAGTTTTTGTAACGGCAAGGTTTTTGCCGTATGCGCCGCGCCATTGCATCAGTTATGCTGTTGCCTATGAATAATGCACCGCCAATCAGCATCGACGGCGCTCTTGCCCGGCAGGAGCCGGGTCCGATCCAGCCAGACGTGGGCGAGCCTATGCCCGGCGGCGGCGCGGACGCACCGGACGAGGCGCCGGCCATCACCCATGCGCCGGAGGCGCCGGGCGAGACCGCGATCACGCCCGCGCCAACGACCGCCGGTATCGGCGTGCTCATTGTCAATCTCGGCACGCCGGATGCGCCCACTCCCGTGGCGGTGCGGCGCTATTTGAAGGAGTTTTTGAGCGACCGGCGCGTAATCGAAAAGAATTCGCTGCTATGGAAGGCCTTCCTCAACGCCGCCATCCTGCCTTTGCGCTCGCGGCGCCGGGCGCGCGACTATGAGAAAATTTGGAATCGCGACAAAGACGAATCGCCGATCAAGACGATTACCCGGTCGCAGGCAGAAAAGCTCGGTGGGACCCTCGAGCCGCTCGGCAAGCATGTCATCGTCGATTGGGCCATGCGTTACGGCAACCCGTCGATCGCATCGCGGCTCGAAGTGCTCGTCACCTGGGGATGCGAACGCATCCTGGTGATGCCGCTCTATCCGCAATATTCCGCCGCGACTACGGCGACGGTGTGCGATGAGGTGTTCCGCTTCATGTTGCGGCAGCGGCGGCAGCCGGCGCTGCGGTTTTTGCCGGCCTATTACGAAGATCCGTACTATATCGAAGTGCTGGCATCTTCGCTGCAGGCCGAACTGAAATCGTTGCCGTTCACCCCCGACGTGATTTTGGCCTCCTACCATGGCATGCCCAAAGAGGCGGTCGCCAAAGGCGATCCCTATGAAGTCCAATGCACGCGCACGACCGAGCTGTTGCGCGCGCAGCTCGGGCTCGACGAAACGAAATTAATGATGTCATTCCAGTCCCGGTTCGGCCGCGCACAGTGGCTCGAGCCCTATACCATCACCACGGTGCGGGCGCTGGCGCGTAAGGGCGTCAAAAACCTCGTCGTCATAACCCCGGGATTTTCCGCCGACTGTCTGGAGACGCTGGAGGAAATCAAGGTCGAGAATGCCCGGATGTTTATGCGTTACGGCGGCGAAAACTTCGCAGCAATTCCTTGTCTCAACGACAGCGAAGCCGGCATGTTGATGCTATGGCAGCTGGCCATGCGCGAGCTCAAGGGCTGGGTTTGATGCTGCAAGACGGCTCGCTGGTGTCTTGGGTGTGGTTTTCGCTTGCGCTTATCTTGTTCGCGATCGAGGCGGTTAGGCCGGGCCGTTTCGCGCTGTGGCTCGGCTTCGCCGCGATCCTGGTCGGCGTCATTGCGTCGGTGGCGCGCTGGCCATGGCCCGCGGAAATGCTGGCACTTGTTGCGTTCGCCGGACTTCTGTTTCCGGCGTGGCGGCGGTACGAACGCAAAGCTTGAGACTCACCCCGTTTTTTCGGCGGATTGCCGTCAGCGAATGTCAGTTCACGAAGAGATTAACGAATACGCGCGCTGGGAAGCGCGTTTTGCGACGCCCGACTATGCGTTCGGCAAGGAGCCGAATTACTTTCTCAAATCCTGCCGACCGCTGCTGCCGCGTCACGGCCGGGCGCTCGCGGTTGCGGACGGCGAGGGCCGAAACGGCGTGTGGCTCGCGGCGCAAGGCCTCGATGTGCTCTCGCTTGATTTTTCGCCAGCCGCGCAGAACAAGGCCCGCGCTCTCGCCGCCGAGCGAGGTGTGAACGTCACTTTCTTTGAGGCCGATGTGCATAACTGGGATTATCCACAAGCGGCCTTCGCCGTTGTGGTCGAAATTTTCGCGCAGTTCAGCTTGCCTTCGGCGCGCGCGATAAAATGGCGTGGCATGCGGCGCTCGCTGCAGCCCGGCGGACTTCTGATCATCCAGGGCTACACGCCGAAGCAATTGCAATACGGCACCGGCGGACCGAAACGGCTGGAAAACCTCTACACGCGGGCGATGCTTGAGCAGGAATTTGCCGATTTTCGCGATTTGAAGATCGTCGAGGAAGAGCGAGAAATGCGCGAAGGCAGTTCGCATGCGGGCATTTCGGCGGTGATCGGCCTGACCGCCATCAAGCCTTAAAGCATGATCCCGAAAAGTGGACACCGGTTTCCCGCCTGCGCGAAGCCGTACAAGCCGCTACTACTCTCGCATCACGCTTCGGCGGGCGAAGCCAGGTCGGAAAAGATCATGCTCAAAAAACAGGCTTAAGCGAAATAGCGAATCGACCCAAAATCATTTCGCTTTAGCGCTCCTCACCGAGAATTTTTTTGATCTCGGCGCGAAAGCCCGGCGCGATGTCGGAACGCGCCAAAGCGTAGGACACGTTGGCGGCGAGAAAGCCGATCTTAGACCCGCAGTCGAAGCTGCGGCCGTCGAATTGCAGGCCATAGAACGGCTGGCTTCGCGCCAGCTGGATCATCGCGTCGGTCAATTGGATTTCACCGCCGGCGCCGCGTTCCTGCCGCGACAAGGTGTCGAGAATTTCCGGTTGCAGGATATAGCGTCCGGTCAGGATGAGATTTGAGGGCGCACGGTCCGGCGCCGGTTTCTCGACCATGCTGGTGATGGAAAACATTTTCCCCTTGCGCTCGCCGATGCCGACCACGCCGTATTGGTCGACGCGCTCACGCGGCACTTCCTCCACCGCCACGATATTCGCGTTCGCCGGCAGCTCACGCGCGGCTTCGAGCATCTGAGCGAGGCACCCTTGCTGGTGTTGCACCAGGACGTCCGGCAGCAACAGCGCGAACGGTTCGCGGCCGAGCAGTTCGCGCGCGCACCAAACCGCATGGCCGAGCCCGAGCGGCTCCTGCTGGCGCGTGAAACTGGTCGAGCCGGGCACCGGCAGATCCTGATTGAGATAATCGAGAATCTTGTGCTTTTGCCGCTCGAGCAGCGTCATTTCGAGTTCGAATTGGCGATCGAAATGGTCTTCGATGACGCCCTTGTTGCGACCGGTCACGAAAATGAAATGCTCGATTCCGGCCTGGCGGGCTTCGTCCACGACGTGCTGGATCAGCGGCCGGTCGACGACCGGCAGCATCTCCTTCGGCATGGCCTTGGTCGCGGGCAAGAACCGGGTGCCAAGCCCGGCTACCGGAAAGACCGCTTTACGGACGGGTTTCATGCGATTGCGATGGGCGGTGGCAGAACAGCGATTTCGCGAGATAGGCTTTCGCGTCCAAATTATTGTCCAAACTGGTCGCTAAAGGTCAAATCAAGCGGAACTAACCGACGCGGTTGTGGCAAATCGTCGAGCGGACAGCAAGGGAAACCCGCTGTTAGTGATTCGATGCACATTGGCAGCGCGGACATTGTCCTGCCCGGTAACACGAGACTTGGACGTTCATGACTGTCCAAAAAGGCTTCTTTGCGGGGCTTGCCGTAGCTTTCCTGACCTTCGCGGCAGCGGGCCAGGCACTAGCCCAACAAAGCGACAATTGGCTGACGCGCCTGTTTCAACAGCCGTCGCCGAACGCGGTTCCGGGATCTCCACCTGACTCCGCGAGCGCCGGAACTGGCTGGAGCGGCCAATCGGGCGCGTCCGGCAATCCGCTGATGACGGCTGATGCGATACGGGCGGCGGCCGCCGATTTTCCCAACTGCATCGAGCGTTTGTGGCCGGATGCGGCGCGGCGCGGCGTTTCGCGCGCGACCTTCCAGCATTTCACCGCGGGCCTCGCGCCGGACCTGAGCATCATGGACAAGCTCGATGCCCAGCCGGAATTCACCAAAGCGACCTGGGACTATCTCGATGTGCTGGCCAGCGACGAGCGGATCGCGCGCGGCCGCGAAGTGCTGACGCAATACGCGCCGACTTTCGCCGCGGTGGCGCGCGCTTACGGCGTTGATCCCGCCATCATCGCTGCGATCTGGGGCGTGGAGTCAAACTATGGGACGATGGGCGGCGACCGTTCGGTGATCCGCTCGACCGCGACCCTCGCCTGCGTCGGACGCCGGCAGGATTACTTCCGCGAAGAATTTTTATCCGCGCTCGAAATCCTGCAGCGCGGTGACGTGCCGGCTGAGCGCCTGGTCGGCTCGTGGGCCGGCGCGTTCGGACCGACGCAATTCATGCCGAGTTCGTTTAAGCGTTATGCAGTCGATTTCGATGGCGATGGACGGCGCGACATCGTCGATTCGATCCCGGATGTAATCGCCTCGACCGCGAATAATTTAAAGACCGACGGCTGGGTAGCCGGACAGCGTTGGGGTTATGAGGTCGTGCTGCCGCAGAATTTCGATTACCTGCTGGCGGATCGCGCCAAACAAATGAGCCTGCGCCAGTGGGAGGCGTTAGGCATACGCCGCGCCGGCGGCGGGTCGTTCCGCGAGCCGGATGCCCGCGCCTATTTGCTGATGCCAGCAGGCGCCCGCGGACCGGCCTTTCTGATGCTGCAAAATTTCCGCGTGATCATGAAATACAATCCGGCCGAGGCCTATGCGCTTGCGATCGGACATCTTGCCGACCGGCTGCGCGGCGGTGGTCCGTTCGTGCAGCCGTGGCCGCGCGACGAGCGCGTTCTCTCGCTCGACGAGCGCTATGAAATGCAGCAGTTGCTGGCGCGGCGCGGTTTCGACACCGGCGAGCCCGACGGCTTGCTCGGCCCGCGGACCCGGCTCGCGATCCGCAATTACCAGGCTTCGATCGGCGAAATTCCCGATGGTTTCGCTTCGACCGGGCTACTTGACCGCTTGCGCCAGCCCTAAAGCCGGCGGAACCTTTTCGCTAGCCGGTACGTTTTGGCTTGGTTTTTGCGCACAAGCTTTTTTGGCCGCATTGGCCTAGAATAACGGTCGCGAACACGTATTTTGACAGCTAGCTTATGACACTCGAACGAATAATGTCGCAGGCGCGGCGTCCGGCTTTGGCTGGGCTCGCCGCGATTGTTGCAGGCTTGATTGTTGCCGGATTGGCGGCGGTGCAACCGGCCTCGGCGCAGTATTGGGGCGGCGGCGACCGCTATTATGGCGGCGGCTATGGCGGCTATCGGAATTACCGGCAAAGCCCGCCGCGCGATTACTTTTTTCCCTTCTCGGGCTTCATGCGGCCGCCGCCGGTTGTCGATTCCACCAAGGCGCCGGCGTCACGCAAACTGGAAGCGCCGCCGACCACCACCGTGGTCGTCGTCGGCGATTCGATGGCCGACTGGCTCAGCTATGGTTTGGACGAACTCTACGCCGATCAGCCGGAGGTCGGGGTGGAGCGGAAGATCCGCGCGACCTCGGGTCTCGTGCGCTACGATGCCAAGAGCGAGACACTCGATTGGCCGCAGGCGATCAAGGACGCGCTCGCGAGCGAGAAGCCGGACGCGATCGTGGTGATGCTCGGCCTCAATGATCGCGTGCAGCTGCGCGACAAAAGCCCGCCGGCGCCGAACGCAAAACGCGCCGCCGAGCCGCCGCAAACCGCAAACCAGACGGCGAACCCGGCCGCGGTACAACCGCCGCAAGACAAGACGGCGGCGCCCGTCGATAGCGAAGCGCCGCCGCAGCCGGCGGCCCAAGGCGATACGCAGCGGCCCGTGCCCGGCGGCTCCTATGAATTTCATACCGACCCTTGGGCGACGCTCTATGCCAAGCGCATCGACGACATGATCAATGCGCTCAAGAGCAAAGGCGTGCCGATCGTGTGGGTGGGATTACCCGCCATCCGCGGCACGAAATCGACCAGCGATATGAGCTATCTGGACGAGCTTTATCGCGAACGCGCCGAAAAAGCCGGCATCGTCTATGTCGATATCTGGGACGGCTTTGTCGACGATCAGGGACGTTACGCCGTGCAGGGCCCAGACTTCGAAGGCCAAATTCGCCGGCTGCGTACCGCGGATGGCGTGCATTTCACCAAAGCCGGCGCTGTGAAACTCGCAAGCTATGCCGACCGTGAATTGCGGCGGGTCATGTCGACCCATGTCGCGCCGGTGGCGCTGCCGGCGCCGGAAGCGGCGCCGAAGTCGGGGACGGTCGGAGCGCGGCCCGATGTTGGACCCGTCTTGCCGCTGTCGGCAAGCGAGGTAGAGAGCGGTGATCTTGTGGGTGCCGGTGGCCGCGTCAATCAGGCCGTCTCGGATCCGACTGCGGCAAAGGTCTTAGACCGCGGCGATCCGTTACTGGCGCCGGCCGGTCGTGCCGACGATTTTTCCTGGCCGCGGCCCGGCCCGTCCGCGAGTGCGGCGCCCGAGATTGCGCCGCAACCCGCTGCGCTGACGCCCCCGCCGGGTAAGAAAGCCGGCGAGGCGCCGAAAAAAGCCGGCGAGTCGCAAAAGCCGGCCGCGGACACTGCAAAGGACGCGAGGAATAAACCTGCCAAAGAGACGACCGCAGCCAAGCCGTCACGGCCCGCCAAATCGGACCTCGACGGCGCGCCAATTCCGCCAGCGCCGGTCGGCACACGATGAATCGAGACTAGGATCGTGTTTCTGTGGGTTGCCCGGTGCCGGACGCGCTCACCGTGGCAGCAGGCTCGATCCCATCAGATATTTGTCCACGGCGTGGGCGGCCTGACGGCCTTCACGTATAGCCCAAACCACCAATGATTGACCGCGGCGCATGTCGCCCGCGGTAAACACCTTGTCGATCGAGGTCCGGTAATCCTCGGTCGAGGCGCTGATATTGCCGCGCTGATCAAGCGCGAGGTCGAGAGATTTGATTATGCCCTCGTGCACCGGATGCACGAAGCCCATCGCCAGCAGCACGAGATCGGCGGTGATTTCGAATTCGCTCGCCGGTATCGGCTTCATCTTGGCGTCGACCCGCACGCAATGAAGTTTCTTAACCGCGCCGTTCTCGCCGGTGAATTTCGCCGTCATGACCGCAAAATCACGCTCGACGCCTTCCTCGTGGCTCGAGGAGGTGCGCAGCTTGAGCGGCCAGTCCGGCCAGGTCAGCATCTTGTTTTCTTGAAGCGGCGGCTGCGGCATGATTTCGAAGTTGGTCACCGACAGCGCGCCCTGGCGAAACGCGGTGCCGATGCAGTCCGATCCGGTGTCGCCGCCGCCGATCACGATCACATGTTTGCCGGTCGCCAGGATCGGCTCGCCCGGGATTGGCGCTTCACCGCTGACGCGCCGATTCTGCTGCGGCAAGTAGTCCATCGCAAAATGAATGCCTTTGAGCTCGCGTCCAGGCACCGGAAGGTCGCGCGATTTTTCCGCGCCGCCGGTGAGCACCACCGCATCATGCTGCGCCAGCAATCTATGCGCGTCGATATTGACGCCGACATGCGCGCCATAGTGGAACACCACGCCTTCCGCTTCCATTTGCGCCACGCGGCGATCGACGTGGTTTTTCTCCATCTTGAAGTCGGGGATGCCGTAACGCAGAAGCCCGCCGGCCTTGGCCCAGCGCTCATAGACATGAACGTCATGCCCGGCGCGTGCAAGCTGCTGCGCACAAGCAAGCCCCGCCGGCCCGGATCCCACGATCGCGACCTTCTTGCCGGTCCGCTCGGATGGCGGTTCCGGCCTGAGGCCCTGAGCGATAGCGCGATCGGCGATCGCGCATTCGATCGATTTGATGGTGACCGGATTCTCGTCGATGTTGAGAGTACACGACGCCTCGCACGGCGCCGGACAAACGCGGCCGGTCACTTCCGGGAAATTGTTGGTCGAGTGCAGGTTACGCGCGGCTTCTTCCCAATTGCCGGCATAGACCAGGTCATTCCAATCGGGAATCTGATTGTTGACCGGGCAGCCCGGCGTGCCGGGCGCGAGCGAGCCGGTGCCCTGGCAATAAGGCACGCCGCAATTCATGCAACGCGCCGCCTGAGTCACGAGCTCCTTTTCCGGCAGCGGCAAAACGAATTCGTGCCAGTGCCGAATGCGTTCGGCGACCGGTTGGTAGTCACGATCCTCACGAGGATATTCGAGAAAGCCGGTGATCTTGCCCAAAGGCGCTCTCTATTGTTGGCACTTTATCGGCGTTCTTTGTGCGAGGTCACTCCGCCGCAATGGCTGCGGACTTGAGCTCGTTGAGCGCGCGGCGATATTCGACCGGCATGATCTTGCGGAACTTCGGATACCAGCCGGTCCAGTCGTTCAATATCTTGGCCGCAAGCGCCGAGCCGGTAAAGCGGGCGTGACGCGCGATCAGATGGTGCAGCCGGTGGCCGTCGAAGCTGCTCAGGTCCGACATGATGTCGACCAGCCCGTGCGCTTCGAGATCCCGCGCGTGATGAAAGATCTTGGCGTTGATATCCTCTTCCTCCGGCATCGGTTCGAGATCGACCATGGCCAGATTGCAGCGTGAAGAAAAGCTGCCGTCCTCGTCCAGCACGTAGGCGATGCCGCCCGACATGCCGGCGGCAAAATTGCGGCCGGTCCATCCCAGCACCACCACGACGCCGCCGGTCATGTATTCGCAGCAATGGTCGCCGGCGCCCTCGATGACGGCGATCGCTCCGGAGTTGCGGACTGCGAACCGTTCGCCGGCTACGCCACGGAAATAGCACTCACCGGCAATGGCGCCGTACAAAACGGTATTGCCGACAATGATCGACTGCTCCGGTACGATTCCTGCGTTGGCCGGGGGCCGCACCACGATCCGGCCGCCGGAAAGCCCTTTGCCGAGATAGTCGTTGGCGTCGCCTTCAAGTTCAAAGGTCACGCCGCGGGCCAGAAAGGCGCCGAAGCTCTGACCGGCCGTGCCGGTAAAGCGCGCTACAATCGTGTCCGGCTGCAGGCCTTCGTGGCCGTAGCGTTTGGCGACTTCGCCGGAGAGCATGGCGCCGGCGGTGCGATCGGTGTTCTTGATCGCAAAGGCCATGCGCACCGGCTCGCGGCGCTCGAGCGCAGCTTGCGATTGCGCGATCAGCTTGCGGTCGAGCACGTCGCGAATCTTATGATCCTGCCGCTCGCAATTGAAAATGGCGACGCTCGCAGGCACGTCCGGCTTCATGAACAGTTTCGAGAAATCGAGCCCGCTCGCCTTAGCATGGACGATCAATTTGCGACGATCGAGCATTTGCATCTGCCCGATCATCTCGTTGAACGTGCAATAGCCCAGCTCAGCCATCAGTTCGCGCACTTCTTCGGCGACAAAGAAGAAATAATTGATGATGTGCTCCGGCTGGCCGCGGAAACGTTTGCGCAGCACCGGATCCTGGGTGGCGACACCGACCGGGCAAGTATTGAGGTGGCATTTGCGCATCATCACACAGCCGGCGGCGATCAGCGGCGCAGTAGAGAAACCGAATTCGTCGGCGCCAAGGAGAGCACCGACCACCACGTCGCGGCCGGTGCGGATGCCGCCGTCCACCTGCACGGCAATGCGGCCGCGCAGGCGATTGGCGACCAGCGTCTGATGCGTCTCGGCAAGTCCGATCTCCCACGGCGAGCCGGCGTGTTTGATCGAAGTCAGCGGCGAGGCGCCGGTGCCGCCCTCGAACCCAGCAATGGTGACGTGGTCGGAGCGCGCCTTGGAGACGCCGGCGGCGACAGTCCCGACGCCGACTTCGGACACGAGCTTGACCGACACGTCGCCCTGCGGGTTGACGTTCTTTAAGTCGAAAATGAGCTGGGCCAAATCCTCGATCGAATAAATGTCGTGGTGCGGCGGCGGTGAGATCAGGCCAACGCCGGGCGTCGAATGGCGCACCTTGGCGATGATCTTGTCGACCTTGCGCCCGGGCAGCTGGCCGCCTTCGCCCGGCTTGGCGCCTTGGGCGATCTTGATCTGCATCATGTCGGAATTCACCAGATATTCAGCGGTGACGCCGAAACGCCCGGACGCCACCTGCTTGATCGCGGAGCGCATCGAGTCGCCGTTCGGCAGCGGCTTGAAGCGCTCCGGTTCCTCGCCGCCCTCGCCGGTGTTCGACTTGCCGCCGATCCGGTTCATGGCGATGGCGAGCGTGGTGTGCGCCTCGCGCGAGATCGATCCGAACGACATGGCCCCGGTCGAAAAGCGCCGGACGATGTTCTTCGCCGGCTCGACTTCCTCGAGTGAAATCGCCCGGCGGCCGTCCTCTTCGGCTGATTTGACGCGGAACAGACCGCGGATCGTGTAGAGATGCTGCGACTGTTCGTTGATCTGCCGCGCGAATTGCCGATACCCGTCATAGGAATTACCGCGCACCGCGTGTTGCAGCGCCGAGACCGTCGCGGCATTCCAGACGTGTTCTTCGCCGCGCACCCGGAATGCGTATTCGCCGCCGACGTCGAGCATCGATCGATAGATCGGCGCATCGCTGAATGCGTCGCGATGCCGCCGCACCGCTTCCTCGGCGATCTCGGCGAGGCCCACGCCTTCGATGCGGGTCGCGGTGCCGGTGAAATATTTGGCGACGAAGTCGGACTTCAGCCCGACCGCGTCGAAAATCTGGGCGCCGCAATAGGACTGATAAGTGGAGATGCCCATCTTGGACATCACTTTCAGCAAACCCTTATCGATCGATTTGATGTAGCGCTTGATGATTTCCTTGTCGTCGAGCTTTTGCGGCAATTCGCTCTTCATCTCAACGAGCGTCTCAAACGCGAGATAGGGATTGATCGCTTCGGCACCGTAACCGGCAAGACAGCAGAAATGATGCACTTCGCGCGGCTCGGCGGATTCGACGACGAGGCCGACCGACGTGCGCAAGCCTTCGCGGATCAGGTGGTGATGCACGGCGGCGCAGGCCAACAGCGAGGGAATCGGGATGCGATCGGCGCCGGCGCGGCGGTCCGAGAGGATAATGATGTTGACGCCGTCGCGCACCGCCGCTTCGGCCCGGTCGCACAGTTCATCGATCGCCGTTTCCATTCCGGCGGCGCCGGATTCCGCGGGCCAGGTGGTATCGAGCGTCAGCGACCGGAAATGGTCGCCGAGATCGGAAATAGAACGGATCTTCTCAAGATTGGCATTGGTGAGAATCGGCTGATGGACTTCGAGGCGCTTCTTCCGTGACGAGCCTTCGAGATCAAAAAGATTCGGGCGTGGGCCGATGATCGAGACGAGACTCATCACCAGCTCTTCGCGGATCGGATCAATCGGCGGGTTCGTCACCTGCGCGAAGTTCTGCTTGAAATAGGTGAATAGAGGCTTCGGCCGGTCCGACAGTGCGGAGATTGGCGTGTCGTTGCCCATGGAGCCAACCGGCTCTTCGCCGGTCGTTGCCATCGGCGTCATCAGGAGCTTGAGATCTTCCTGCGTGTAGCCGAATAGCTGTTGCCGATCGAGCAGCGACAAATTGGAGATCGGCGCCGCTTCGGGCGTGGGCGGCAGATTCTCCAGGACGATTTGCGTGCGCTCCAGCCACTCCTGATAGGGATGGCTCCGCGCCAACTGCGCCTTGAGCTCTTCATCCGGAATGAGGCGGCCCTCGTCGAGATCGACCAGCAGCATCTTGCCTGGTTGCAGCCGCCATTTCACGACGATGTCCTGCTCGGGAACCGGCAGCACCCCCATTTCGGACGCCATGATGATGCGATTGTCGCGCGTGACCAGATAACGCGCCGGCCGCAACCCGTTACGATCCAGCGTGGCCCCGATCTGGCGTCCGTTGGTGAAGGCAATCGCCGCCGGGCCGTCCCAGGGCTCCATCAGCGCCGCGTTATATTCATAGAAGGCGCGGCGATCCTCGCTCATGAGCGGATTGCCGGCCCACGCCTCCGGAATCATCATCATCATCGCATGCGCGAGCGAATAGCCGCCCATCACCAGAAATTCGAGCGCATTGTCGAAACACGCGGTGTCCGATTGGCCTTCGTAGGATATCGGCCACAATTTGTTGATGTCGGCGCCGAATTTCGGTGACGACACCGACGCCTGCCGCGCCGCCATCCAGTTGTTGTTGCCGCGCAGCGTGTTGATCTCGCCGTTGTGCGCGATCATGCGGTAGGGGTGCGCCAGCGACCAGGTCGGGAAAGTATTGGTCGAGAAGCGCTGATGGATCAGCGCCAAGGCGCTCTCGAAGTCTGGATCGTGCAGATCGGGATAATAAGTGCAGAGCTGATCGGCGAGGAACATGCCTTTGTAGATCAGCGTTCGGCATGAGATCGAAACCGGATAATAATTGGACGTGTTGCGGGCGCGCCGACCGTAGAGCGTGCTCGAGATCGTCTTGCGCAGAATGTAAAGCCGCCGCTCGAACTCCTCTTCCGAACTGACCTTCGGATTGCGCGCGATGAACACCTGCATATGCACCGGCTCGGTCGGCTTGACCGATTCGCCGAGCGTCGCGTTGTCGGTTGGCACGTCGCGCCAACCGAGAACGGCCATGCCGTCTTGCGCCGCCACCGCTGCGTAAGTGTCCATGATCTCGCGGCGCCAATCGGCGTCGTGCGGCATGAACAATGCGCCGACCGCATAGTGTCCGGGCGCGGGCAGCTTGATGCCGAGCGCGACGGCCTTCTTGGCGAGGAATTTATGCGGGATCTGCACCAAGATTCCGGCGCCATCGCCGGCACGAGGATCGGCGCCGACCGCGCCGCGGTGCTCGAGGTTGAGCAAAATCGTCAGCGCATCTTCGACGATCTTATGCGACTTACGTCCCTTGATATCGGCAATAAATCCGACCCCGCAGGAATCCTTTTCCAGCGTCGGATCAAACAAGCCGAAACCAGACGTGGTCATCGTCCACGCGCTCCTCGCGGAACCCCGAAACGAGCCGTATCGTGGGTCCGGCGCACGACAGCCCGCGCAGGATGGTCGCAACCTGCGCCAGGGCGATTAACTCATTTTGGAGGCAACCTTCGATCCGCTCAACGGCCGCTGGTTGCTAGTTCTTGCCGCCGTCCGGCGCGCCCTCGCCACCCGGCAGCCGATCCGCGCGTCTCGTCGGGATTCGACCGACCGCGCACTTTGGGGATCATAATTGGGACAGCAATGCTGTCCTATGCGAAACATGGCAAATTCCGGGCGCCAACACAAGCCGCGCAGCGCAAAAGCCGGCGGAAAAAGCGTCCTTCCGGTCTAACGATGTCATGGTCGCCCTGTTCCGCAGTTGCAGTCGATCATGAGTTGGAAACGACTGCAAATGCGTCGCGCGTCCATTCCTCTGGGGCGGAGGATAAACTGGAGCGAGCGGCTTAGGCCGGCGCGATCTTGCGCCGGCCTGAGAAGCGGCGCAAAACGGCTTGCGCAGCCGTTACGCCCCGCCTGCGCGCAAGCGCGGTCCCCGCTAGGTCCCCCAATGAATTTTGCCAGCGACAACACGGCGCCGGTCGCACTTGCCATACTCGATGCTTTAGCCGAGGCGAGCCGCGGCTACGCACGCGGCTATGGCAATGATGATTGGACACAGGCGGCCGAGCGCCGGTTCTGCGAGATCTTCGAACATGACGTGGCGGCTTTTCTGGTGCCGACTGGCACGGCCGCAAACGCTTTGGCGCTGGCGCAAGTCTCGCCGCCCTGGGGCGCCATCCTTTGTCACGCCGAATCGCACATTCTCACCGACGAATGCGGCGCGCCCGAATTTTTCGGAAACGGCGTCAAGCTTGTCGGCTTGGCCGGCGCGGCCGGCAAAATCACAGCCGAGGGCCTCCACGAGGCGCTCGCCGGCTATGGCGGGCACAGTCCGCATGAAGTAATTCCATCGGCGCTGTCGATCACGCAGGCCACTGAGGCCGGCACCATTTACCGGACCAGCGAGATCGCCAGGCTCGCGCAAATCGCGCGGCAACGGTCGCTCGCGGTGCACATGGATGGCGCCCGCTTTGCCAATGCGCTGGTTCGGCTCAATGCCACGCCCGCCGAAATGACGTGGCGCAGCGGCGTCAACGTGTTGTCGCTTGGGGCGACCAAAGGCGGGGCGCTGGCAGCGGAGGCCGTGATATTCTTCGATCCGGCCGCCGCAGCTTTCTTCGGTGAGCGCCGCAAGCGCGGCGGTCATCTCTTGTCAAAGCATCGTTTCATCGCGGCGCAGTTCCTGGCCTACCTTGCCGACGATCGCTGGCTTGATCTGGCCCGCCATGCCAACGCGATGGCCGACAAATTGGCAAATGCGCTGACCGCGATCGGCCTGCGGCCGGTCTGGCCGGTCGAGGCCAATCTCGTCTTTGTGGTTCTGCCGCGTGCGCTGGATGCCAAGCTCAGGGCGGCCGGCGCGGACTATTACGTCCGCAATAGCGAGAGTCTGGACAAAGGCGCGGACAATGTTCTCATACGGCTCGTGACCTCGTTTGCCACCGTCGAAGAAGACATCGAACGCTTCGTGAACCTCTGCGCCGGATTTGAGGCGCGCCCGTTCGACGTGCGCCCAAGGGTCGCCCCAATTTGAGGCTCATCTCACCGGCAGCGGACGGTTGGGGCGGGGAGGGTGTTTGGCCGTGCTGAGACGATCCGGAATCGTGTTCGCGTTGTGCGTGCTATCCGCTGTCTCCAGCTTCGCCCAGTCTTCACCAAGCCCTTCGCCATCGGCGCCCCAGACGCCGCTGCGCGGTTTTGTGCCGCCCTATGAGATCCTGCGCACGGTAAGGGCGGCCGGTTTCGAACCGCTCGCGCCACCTTTGCGCGAGGGCACCACTTACGTCGTGCGCGCGATCGATTTTCGCGGTGTCGCCATGCGGGTCGTGGTGGATGCGCGTTCCGGTGCCATCCGCGACGCCAATCGGATCGTTGCCGGTCCGGGACTTTACGGCCCTTATATGCCTGGCCCCTACGCGCCGGTGTATTACGGCCGGCTCGCGGCACCGCCGACTTATCCGCTTCCTGATGATATCGAGCCCGGCTACGGGCGGCCGCCTTATGTCGGCACGTCCGAACTATCATCCGGCGATCGGCATTCTTCCGGGCTTAATCTCGTGCCATTGCCGCGGCCCCGGCCTGCCAGCCTCGCCGCGACTATTGCGAATGAAAAGAAGCCGGTTGCTAGACCCGATGTCGCGACGACCACGCCGGCAGCCGCGCAATCCGAGCCGTCGCGCAGGCCGGCCAAGGACGCGGCCGTTCCTGCGATCAACGACTGAGCCGCAAAAAAGCGCCCCGGATATCCGGGGCGCTGGCAAATGCGCGGCTAAAGACCATTACGCGGCCTTCTGGTTCTCGATGACGGTCGGGCCGCCGGCCTTGCCATTGATCGGGATCGAGCGCGGTTTCTTCGCCTCGGGGATCTCACGCACCAAGTCGACATGCAAGAGACCGTTCTCGAGGCTCGCGCCCTTCACCAAGACAAAATCAGCGAGCTGGAACACGCGCTCAAAGGTACGCGCCGCAATGCCCTGATAGAGCACGTCGCCGCGCTTCTCCTCCTCCTTGGCGTTCTTTTCGCCGCGGATCGTCAGCGTGTTCTCCTTCGCCACGACCGAGAGCTCCGGCTCATTAAAGCCGGCGACCGCTACCGACACGCGATACGAATTCTCGCCGGTCCGCTCGATATTGTAGGGCGGATAACCGGGAGCCGCGCCCTCGAGGCCCTGATCGAGCAGCGAGAACAGACGGTCGAAGCCGACGGTCGAACGATAAAGGGGTGATAGGTCGAAAGTTCGCATGGCATATCCTCCTTCTGAAGCGACATGCGGATGGCCCGCCCAATTGGGCCGAGCCGGAATGCGCAGCGCTGAATGCCTGCGCAGAAATCATATGGGTGCGGCATTCGCGTCTCGCAAGTGAAACTAAGTTATTGTTTTTACTTTGGAATATCGCAATGTCGCGAGCCGCCTTAGCGGCTTGTCGCCGAGGTTCCACTCGCGGTTCCTTGCCTTTGTCCGTGTGGCAAGTTGAGCGGACGCTGCCTGCTGTTATAAGCGAACGCTGCGGCTCGCCCGAAACACCTTTCATGAAACTTGTCTCGATTCCCGCGAACCCGGTTCCCGACAACTTTGTCACCGGGGCGCTCAAGACCCCTGACGGCGTCACCCTCCGCTTCGCCCGCTGGCTGCCGCCGGCTGGACGCCGCGGCACGGTATGTATTTTCCAGGGCCGCTCGGAATGGATCGAAAAATATTTCGAAACCGTGCGCGATCTGCGCGCACGCGGGTTTGCGGTCGCGGCGCTGGATTGGCGCGGGCAGGGACTTTCCGACCGCGCTCTGTCGGATCGCCGCAAAGGCTATGTGCGCGATTTTGCCGACTACGATCTCGATCTTGAAACCTTCATGCGCGATATCGTCTTGCCCGATTGTCCGCCGCCGCTCTTTGCAATCGGCCATTCCACCGGCGCCAACGTCCTTATCCGCGCCGCGCATCGCGGCCGGCATTGGTTCGATCGCATGGTGCTGATTGCACCGCTGATCGCGCTCGGTGGCGTGGATTATTCGATGGGGACCGGTTGGATCATCGTTCGCGTGCTCCGCTGGGTCGGATTGGGCGGGATGTATGTCCCGAGAACCGACACCAGCATCGTCGAATCGCGACCCTTCCTCGGCAACATTCTCACCTCCGATCCGGTGCGCTATGCGCGCAACGCCGCAATTCTCGAGGCGGAGCCGGCGCTCGCGCTTGGGGCGCCCACTGTCGCCTGGTGTGACGCGGCATTCCGCTCGATGCGGACGTTGCGCGAACCGAGCTACCCGGCGCGCATTCGCCAGCCGATGCTGATTGTTGCCGGCGGTAACGACCAGGTGGTCTCAAATTCTGCAATCGAAGACTTCGCCGGCATGTTGCGTGCCGGTTCGCATCTGGTCATTGTCGGCGCGCAGCACGAGCTCCTGATGGAGCAAGATCGTTTCCGCTCGCAGTTTTGGGCGGCGTTCGACGCCTTTGTACCAGGCACGCCGCTTTACTGAGCTTTCAAACCGCGCGGCTCAGCTTTTGAGGAGTTCGAGCGCCTGGCCGTGGGCGCGTTTGTCGCCTGCCGCCACGATGCGGCCGCCCTCGTGCGGACGGCCGTTCTCCCAGGTGGTGATGATACCGCCGGCGCCTTCGATGATCGGAATGAGCGGCAGCACGTCGTGCGGCTTGAGTTCGGTCTCGATCACGAGATCGATATGGCCGGCCGCCAGCACGCAATAAGCGTAGCAGTCGCCGCCATAGCGCGACAGCCGTACCGCTCGCTCGACTTGTTGAAAGCATCGCCGGTCGCTCGGTGTCATGAGCAGCGGACTGGTGGTGCACAGCACGGCGTCTTGGACCGAGGCACAGGCGCGCACGGCCAAGGATCGATCGCCGGCCGGACCGCGATAACGCGCGCCACGGCCGTCGCCGGAAAAATGCTCGCGGGTGAACGGCTGGTGCATCATCCCATAAATCGGCTCGCCGCGGCGGGTCAGCGCGATGAGGGTTCCCCAGGCCGGCATGCCGCAAATAAACGATTTGGTCCCGTCGATCGGATCGAGCACCCAGACGTATTCAGCGTCGCGCCGCTCGATGCCGAATTCCTCGCCGACGATGCCGTGCTCGGGAAATGTCCGTTTAATCAGGGCACGCATGGCCGCTTCGGCGGCGCGGTCGGCGGCGGTTACCGGATCAAAGCCACCCGAGCGGCTCTTGTTTTCAATGCCGAGCGCGCTGCGAAAGAATGGCCGGATAGTCTCGCCGGAAATGGTGGCGAGTTCATCGACAAAGGCACTAAAGTCGATCGCCGTCATCACAATCCCTGCAGTTCGAGCCTATACCGCATTGTGCGCTGCCGCTTTGGGGCGTGCGGTCAGGCTATCCGGTATTCGGAATCTGCTTGGCTGCCGCGCACAAAAAAGAGGATTGGCGAAGTTTTAAGCAAACGCAGCCTTCCCAATAGCCTATTGATATTATGGCCGTTTTTCCCCATTGCTTGGCAAGTATGCATGATCCTCGCAAATTATGTGGGGGAAAATCTCCTGTGCGTTGCCGACCAGTCTTGAATTTTGTGCGGCGCAGTGTATGTTGCTGCAGTGCGGTAGCGAGAGAGTTTCTCCCGTTACCGTCGCCCTCCTTGGGCGTTTCCTCCCTAGACTTGGGCCGCTCCCGCAAGGTGAGCGGCCCTTTTTCTTGACTGTCCACGCCGCGCTATTCGGCGGCGGCGCGATACGGCCGCAACTCTTCGATCGGGATCTCGACGAGCCGGTCGGCCAATATTTCGAATTCGTGCGCCAGCTTGGCAAAGCATGCCGAGGGTTCATACCGGCGTTCATCCATGTACAGCGCACGGTTGATCTCAAGCTGAATGGCATGCAATCCGGCGGTCGGATTGCCGTAATGCTCGGTAATGAAGCCACCGGCATAAGGTTTGTTGCGGCTCACGGTGTAGCCAAAGCCGCGCATGCATTGCTCGATTGTTTCCGGGACGATGCCGACACAGCTGGTGCCGTAGCGATCACCGAGCACGAGATCGGCGCGCGGACGCTCATCGCGGCCCCCGGTGCTCGAGGGCATCGAGTGGCAATCGATCAGGATGGCAGCGCCAAAATCGCGTTGCAGCCGCATGAACAGCCGGCGCAACGCCCGATGATAAGGTTTGTAAAGCCCATCGATGCGGCGCATCGCCTCCGCCACGGCAATACGCTGATCGTAGATTTCCTGTGCGTCGCCGACCACGCGCGCGACGGTGCCCAGCCCGCCCGCCACGCGCATCGAGCGCGTGTTGGCAAATGAAGGCAGCCTGCCGTCGAACATCCGCGGGTCCAGCTCGTAGGGCTCGCGATTGACGTCGACATAGCAGCGCGGAAAGTGCGCTCGCACCACCGGATGGCCGCGGGCCACCACGCCTTCGATCAGCTCGCCGACGAAGGAATCCTCCGAGCGGCGTAGCGTTGCCAAATCGAGCCGGGAGGTCAGCAGGAATTCACGCGGATAAACCCGTCCACTATGCGGCGAATTGAACAGCAGCGGACCGCGGCACTCCGCCGGCTCCAGGGCTTCGAACGGGGGATCGAATTCGTCCTGTAGTTCCGGCATGACGCGGGCGGGGCTTTCCTCGATTCGTAGCGTGGCTTTGGATATTTTCCATACGCGCCGGAGCTTGCCAAGGCCATTCGCTGCCACGCTCGGGCGCCAGCCGCGCGGCGCGCTTTCACCCGATGTTTACCTGACGTCCCGCTTATGGGATGCAGGGGGCCGGCGAAAGCCGGGTTCGCTGGTCATGTCCAAAATCCTGCTTGCCGAAGACGACATCGATATGCGGCGTTTCCTGGTGAAGGCGCTGCAGAATGCCGGATTCGAGGTGATTTCCTACGATAACGGTCTATCCGCCTATCAGCGATTGCGGGAGGAGCCGTTCGAGCTCCTGCTGACCGATATTGTCATGCCGGAAATGGACGGGATCGAGCTAGCCCGCCGGGCCGCCGAACTCGATCCGGACATCAAGATCATGTTCATCACCGGCTTTGCCGCCGTGGCGCTCAATTCGGACTCCAGCGCCCCCAAGCACGCCAAGGTCCTGTCCAAGCCGATCCATCTGCGCGAATTGGTCACCGAAGTACAGAAGCTCCTCGCCGCTTAGGCGAACGAGGCGCGCTCGGGCTTACGCGCTTCTCACATGGCGCAAGAAGCTGTCAACGTTGCTTTTCACTCCGCGGGTATGGTCGAACAGCCGCTTTGTGGTTTCGAGCACTTCGTTCGAAGCTGCGAAAGTTGCGTCGGCATGGCCGTTCAAGTCGACCATGTCTTCTGCTACCGATCGAGAACTGTCCGCAGCTGATTGAGCGCTGGCGAATATGCCGGCGGTCGCGGCGGATTGCTGTCCAATCCCGGTTGAGATTTCTGTAGCAAAGGCTTTGAGGTTTTTAATTGCCGCGATGATGTGGCTGATGGTCGAGACCACGGCGGCGCAGGTTTCGCGGAGCGCCGCAATCTTCTGCGCGATCTCGTCGGTGGCTCGCCCGCTTTGCTGGGCCAGCGTTTTCACTTCACCAGCCACCACCGCGAAGCCCTTGCCGGCCATGCCGGCTCGGGCTGCCTCAATGGTTGCGTTCAAGGCCAATAGATTGGTCTGCTGGGCGATGCCTTGGATGAGATCGGTAATCGGCAGAATCTGCTCCACCGAGGCGGCAAGCTTCGCCAGCTCGGCACTGGCGCTCTCCGATTGCTCCGCGGTGTCGTTGGTGAGTTTGAACACGTCATTTGTGCGCAGCGCCAATTCGTCGATCGTCCGTGACAGCTCGCTTGCAGCTTGCGCCACCGTCTCGACATTCTCGCGGGTATTGACGACGGCTTGCACGGTGGAGCCGGATTTCGTCAGGGTGTCTTCGGCCGCCTTGGCCATGGTTTCGGCGTTGTTGCGAACTGCGGTGACCGCTTCGACGAGTTGAGCGGCAATCTGCTTGACCGACCCCTCGAACTCCGCCGCGAGCGCGGCCATTTCCTCGCGCCGTTTCTGCGTCCGCTGCTCCTCGGCTTCGCGGCGGGCGAGCTGCATTGCCTGAATCTCGAGAGCGTTGCGCCGGAAAATCTCGATTGCCTCGATCATCCGTCCGATTTCGTCGGCGCGATCGGCGTAATCCAGGCGGACCGCAGTATCGCCGGTCGACAGCCTTTGCATGGCATTGGTGATCGATGTGATCGGCTTGACGATCGATCCGGCAACGAAAGCCATGGCGGCGACGCTAACCAGAAAGCAGGTAATCAACCCAATGCCGAGCGAAAGCATCCCGCGACTGGTAGCAAGCGATAGATCTTCGACGATCGAATACGACTGCGCGATAATCGCATTCAGAATCTTGCGGATGTTGCCTTCGATTTCGGTGAAACTGTCGTCGGTTTGACCGAGCATCATCGTCGCCATCGGCGGATCGGTCCTGCCGACGTCGAGAACGTCCCTGGCGGTGCTCTCGTACTTCTGCAGCTTTCGGTCTAATGCATTCAGCTCGGTCTTGATCTCGGCGGGGAGGTCCTGCCGAGCCGCGAGCTCATTGAAACTGGTCCTAACAGACGAAAAGTCGGCTTCAATTTCGTCTCGCAGAGTCTGCAGAAGTTTTTCGTTTACGCCATTGCTAGCCCAGGACACGTAGCGGAAGATCCGCATATGCGCGGCAACGACTGAGTTATTGACCAGCACCGCCGCGCTGCGGCTCGGCAGGTTGGAGCGTGAAAGCTCGTCCAAATTCCGGGATATCTCGCGTGAACCGAGCACCGCAATCACACCCATCCCGATCAAGCAGATCAGCAGCACCGCGGCAGCGATGAAAGTCTTGGTGCGAATGGTCAGGCGTGAGAAAAATCGGGACGCCGGCTCGTTGGCGAATGTCAGCATGGTGTCGCTTTGCCCGGGCAGTTTCCGCAGTTGCCGAGAGAATTACTCCCGGTACACTCCAACGCCTACGAAATAGTCGCCCATCTTTTCGACGTAGCTGGTCTTGTCTTCAATTTTGTTGTTGAGCGGGTTAGGCCACTTGTAATTGACCCACCCCGAGCCGGAGCCGCTGGCGATGCGGATCATTTCTCGGATCAGGTACTTTCCGTCCTGATCCTTCAGGTCAAGCAGGTTTTTGCCGATCAGCGCCGGCCGCGCGCCATGCGCGACACAGCGACCGCTCAAGTCGTAAATGAAGGGGTAGAGATCACGATCATGAAAACTGGCGGTGGATTTGTCGGAAACCGCTTTGAACGTCGAGTCGGCGCCCGCCTTTGCGAACATGTCTTCGACGCGCTTGACCATCGCCACGGCCTCGTCCTTGGTGCCGAATTCACCGGCGGACGCAACAGAAGCATGGACCAGGAATGCGATCGCCGCGAACGCCGCAAGCACGCGAACCATGATGGGGCTCCACGAAGGGATGGCAGCCCGGCCACAATGGGGCAAGACAATTTAATGATTATTTAATCTGATCATGCACCGAGCCTGATTCGGCACGACGAAGCCCGCTGTGGCCATCGTTTTGGTCTTTCTGCAGTCTGCCATAGCGTTTCGTATCAAAAACACCGCACATTCAGCGGCCAGCGTTCAACACGTCCGCGATCCAGTCGAACATATAGTGCACGCCGATCGTAATGTTGTCGACCTGGCAATGATGAAAGCCGCCCTCGTCGCGACTGAAGACTTTGAGCGCCTTCTGCTTGGATCCTGCCGCTTCAAAGAGCCTCTCGGCCAACTCAAGCGGGATCTGCTCATCGCCGGCGCCGTGCAGCAGTAAGAACGGGCAGGCCATCTTTTGCACGATGCCGTCGAGCCGGAAGCCTTCGAGTTTTTTCAGCGCAGCGGCACGGTCGGAAACGCCCAGCACCCATTGCAAATGCTCGGGCGGTACCGAAAGCGACAAGACCTTGCCGGAATCGAGTTCTTCCAAGCGGCGCGCCCAAATCTCGTGATAATCCCATTGCGCGCCCCAGGCGACGCAACAGGCAAAGCGCGGCTCCAGCGAGGCGGCACGCGGCGCGTAATAGCCACCGAGCGAGAGCGCCATGACGCCGATCCGTTTTGAATCGAATTCATCGCGCGCAGCGAGATATTCGTAAGCTGGCGTTGCGTAATTCTCGGTCTCGGCGATCAGCGGCAGATTGCGAAAGCGGACGCTCTCGCCATTACCTGGTCCGTCGACTACGAGACAGCCCACGCCGCGCGCGGCGAGATCGGGGATGCCATAGCCGTACTGCAGTTCCTTGGTGACGTCGAAACCGTCAAAAAATATCATTGCTGGCGCCGGGCGCGCACCCGTCGCTTCTCGGTCAGGGTGAACCAGCAGCGCCGGCAGGCTGGTGTTGCCGTAAGGCACCTCGACCGGTTCAATGCGCGGGCGGCGGATCATCGCGGCGGCGTCCTTGAACAGCTTCACGGAGCGCGCGTAGATCTCCATGCTGCGCTGCGAGCGCGGCTGAATGAATCGCTCGCCGGTCTGGTAATAGCGCGTCGCCCGCATGAAGCAGGAGGCGGCGGTTAGCTTGTGGCCGGCGCGGAGCGCGTCGCGACCGCGTGCCTCGATTTTCTCGCCCATCCGCGCCCATTCCTCAAACCATGCAGTGTCATCGCCGACCTTGTCGGCGAGCGCGCGGCCGACACGATTGACCTCATCGATCTCGACCCCGGTCCATGGTGCAGCGGACAGGCAGATCAGCAGTCCCATCGACCAACGGTAATTGGTCGGAAAATAGAGGAATGCGGGATCGTCTCTTTTGTCGTCCGGCATGCTGGCTCCGTGGCTATAATTCGGCGGCAAAGACTTCGACGAGGAAGCACATGCGGACGGAAAGAATCAAATATCCAATGGGCGCGCTCACGGCGGAGGGGGCCCTGATCTATGACGAGAATGTGTCGGGGAAGCGTCCCGCCGTGCTGCTGGCGCCGAATTGGATGGGCATGACGGATAACGCAATCCAGCGGGGTGAGTTGGTGGCCGGAAATCGCTACGTGGTTTTCGTTGCCGACATGTATGGCGCCGGTACGCGACCGGCCGATTTCGCCGAGGCGGCCGCCTTGGCCAACCCGTTGCGCGCGGACGCCATCGAGCAGCGTAGCCGCGTTAAAGCGGCAATCGAGACGATGATCGCGCAAGCAAACAAGCGCAATTTGATCGATGACCGCCACGCAGCAGTCGGGTTTTGTTTCGGCGGTGGCAACGTCCTGGAGCTGGCGCGTGACGGCGCCGATCTGGCTGCGGCCGTTTCAATCCATGGCGATCTGAAAACCGCGCTGCCGGCGGGGAAGGGCATGGTCAAGGCGGCGCTTCTGGTGGCCCATGGCGCCCCCGACCCGGTGGTGCCAAAGGCCGACCGGGACGCTTTCGAAGGGGAAATGAATGCCGCTGGTGCGAAATGGCAGATGGTGATCTTTTCAGGGGTTCTGCATGCCTATACCGATCAGGGAGCGGACGTCCCGGGGGTCGCTGCCTGGGACGAACCGGCGACACGGCAGACCTACGCGCTCACCCATCAGTTCCTGGCCGATGCCTTCGCGGGACGACTGTGAGTTGCGAATGCGTTCACGCGGACGGCAAGGTTTCGGGCGCGTCTTGGTAGGCCTTCGCTCATTGGCCTTTGCTCATTGGCCTTTGCTCATTAGCTTTTGCTCATTGGCCTTGGAAGCCTTTGACCGGGGGCTGGGTTCCCGGCAAAGCGGCCTGCGGACCCGAGACGGCTGAACGTCTTGCCGCCGTAGCGCGGATTGCTAGAGCGCGACCATTCCCGCGGACCGGGTCCAGCGTCGCCAGATCGCCGGGTCCAGCGTCGCCAGGTCGAATATGTTTCGCCGTGCCGCAGGCCGAGTTACGGCTGATGTTCAAAACTGCGTCCGAATCCGCGTTGCCCGTTGTAGCTTTCGGCACGCCGTGACACGATCGGCGGTCACGTTTTTGCGGGTCTCGTAGCGCCATGCCACGCCGAAAATTTCCCTGGGCGTCTCTGACCGACGATGAGTTGCTCGAGGTCCGGCTCAAAGATCTCAAAGTCACCGTCGCAGGCACCTGGCTCGAAAGCTGTCTCAAGGCGCTCTATCACGAGCTTGACGAGCACGATATTCGCGTCCGGCCGCACGCCTGGATTTCCAGCGAATGGTTCAGCCCGGAGAACACCCCGGGCATCGCCATTCCGTTCTATCTGGCGCATCCCCGACTGATGCAGCTGGAAAAGAAAATGATCCTCGAAGTCGAGGGCGGAACCTGGTCCGAATGCATGCGCATCCTGCGGCATGAATGCGGACACGTGGTGACACATGCCTATCAACTCTATCGCCGCCGCCGCTGGCAGCAGCTGTTTGGGCCGTCGTCGAAGCGTTACCCGCGTTATTACCGGGCCAATCCCGCCAGCCGAAACCACGTTCAGAATTTGCGGCTGTGGTACGCGCAAAGTCATCCCGACGAGGATTTCGCCGAAACTTTTGCCGTATGGCTGCGGCCGCGCTCGCATTGGCGCACCCGCTACGCCGACTGGCCTGCGCTCAAGAAGCTCGAATACGTCGACGAGCTGATGGACGAAATTGCCGGTAAGCGACCGACGCTGACGCATCGAGAAAAGGTCGATCCGCTGGGCACGCTGACCCAGACGCTCGGCGACTATTACAGGAAGAAGCGCTCGCTTTATCTTGTCGATACGCCCAAGACCTATGATCGCGATTTGCGGCGCTTATTCTCGGACGATCCACGGCATCACCGCCGCGAGGCGGCCTCATCATTCATCCGGCGTAATCGCGCCGCTGTGCGCGAGCTGGTCGCGAGGTGGACCGGAGAATATCAGCTGACCTTCGACGCGGTGCTCGACGACATGATCCAGCGCTGCCGTGAACTGAACTTGCGAGCTATCGATCCCGAACGCAAATTAATCATGGAATTCACCGTATTGTTGACCGCCAAAACCATGCATGCATTGTTTGGTCCGTCGCGGCGCAGGTGGATCGCATTATGAAACGGCTTCGCGTCCTGGTGCTCGTTCACCCGGACCTGATACCACCGGAATCAAGCAAGGGCTACACCGAACAAGAAATCAACGTTTGGAAAACCGAATACGACGTGGTGACGACGTTGCGCGCTGCCGGTCACGAAGTGCGGCCGCTTGGCGTGCATGACGAGCTCAAGCCGATCCGTGACGATATCGAAGCGTGGAAGCCCAATGTCGTTTTCACCTTGCTCGAGCAGTTTCACGGCGAGGCGATCTACGACCAGAACGTCGTCAGTTATCTCGAGCTCCTGCGCGTGCCCTATACCGGCTGCAATCCGCGCGGTTTGATGCTCGCGCGCGGCAAGGATCTGTCCAAGACGCTTGTGCAATATCACCGCATTCCGGTGCCGGACTTCGCGGTTTTTCCGATGCGCCGCAAGGTCAAACGGCCCGCGCGGCTGGCTTTGCCGCTGATTGTCAAAAGCGTCAACGAGGACGCTTCATACGGTATCTCGCAGGCGTCGGTTGTTGACAGCGACGACAAGCTCGTCGAGCGCGTCAAATTCATTCACGAACGTATCGGCACCGCAGCTATCGCCGAGCAATATATCGAAGGCCGGGAGATCTATGTCGGCATCGTGGGCAATGACCGCTTGCTGGTGCTGCCGGTCTGGGAGCTGCAATTCAAGAACATGCCGCAAGGCGATTGGCTGATTGCCACCGAAAAGGTCAAACACGACACCGGTTATCAGGAGCGCCGCGGCATTCTGCACGGCCCTGCCAAGGATCTCACGCCGGAATTGGCGACGCGCATCCAGCGCCTGGCAAAGCGAATCTATCGGACGCTTGAGCTCGACGGCTATGCCCGGATCGATTTCCGCCTGGCCGCCGACGGAACGCCTTATTTTCTGGAAGCCAATCCGAATCCCGAAATCGCCGAAAGCGAGGAATTCGCCACCGCCGCGCGTCACGTCGGGATCAGTTATCCGGATTTATTGCGCCGGATCGTGACGCTTGGCATGCAGCGCGGGACAACGAGCACGATTGCGGCCTGAGCTGCGCTGGCGCTTGGTTTGTGCTTACGCGCTTCTATGCCGCTCCCGACCGCCGCGCGGTGCGTGCGCCGCCTCATGCTTTGAGGCGCGCCCTTCGCGCGCCAGGCGCGACGCCCCGTGTTTGGCTTCGTGCTTTCAGCCATGCTCCTCGCGCGCGATACGCGATAGCGCCTGTTTGGTCTCGTGCTTCGAAGCACGTTTCGAGGATTCGCTTTCGTGGGCCAGGCGGCGCGCTTCGCGCACGCGCTCATGTTTGCTTCGGCCGGCTTGCCGTACTGCGGCCGGGATGGCCGGTTCGACCGCAGTGTCCCGACTCGAGACTTCTTCGTTTGCCGCCGGTGCGCGTTTGGCGCGCTCCAGTTCGATCTGCTGCATCTGTTCCTGCTCGACATTGGCGAAGGCTGGCAGGCTGCGACATGGCAGCCGTGGTACGAAGGTCATCGCCGCGTTGTCGATCGGCATTGTCTTCCAGGTTTCCACCGACAATCCGGTGACGCGCACGACATAGTCGCGGGTTTCGCGCGGCAGGTTGGCGCGACGCTCCAGCCACTCGATTACACGGTGCGCCCCTGCATTGTAGGCGGCGGCAACAAAACCCAGATTGCCGAATTGCAGGCGCAGCCGCTGTAAAAACCGCGCCGAGGCGGGGATCGCCTGCATCGGGTCGAATGGATTGGCAAGTCCGGTCTCGACCGCAGTTTTCGGCATGAATTGCGCGATACCTTGCGCGCCTTTTTTGCTGATGTCATCGACGCGCAGCCGGCTCTCCTGCCAAAGCAAATTGGCGAAGAACGGTACCGGCAAATCGTTGTCCTGGGCCGACGTGAACAGGGTGTTGCACAAATTGTCGAGCGCCGTTGGCTGCGGTGGAGCTGTCGGCGCATCACCTCGCGTGTATGCGCCGTCGAGGTCGAGATCGGAATTAAGCGACGCCAGGCGCAGCGGCACGTCGCGATCTTCCCGCCTGAGAACTTCGACCCGCAGGACACGTGGTCCTAACGCCGCCAAGCTCAGACGGTCGCCTCTGTGGGTGGAGGACTCGATCTCAACTAGCCCATCAAGCGCGCCACGGTCGGCGCGAATGCCACCGAACAACGAATATTCCGGCTCCGGCGCCGCACCGGCGAGACCGAGCAACAGGATCGTAAAGACAAGGATCGCGCGCATTTTCCCCGTTCCCGCACAGAAGGCTGGGCGGCGGCGCCCGCTGGGCGCCGCGCAAGG
>DASSXN010000028.1:0-57244 GCA_035703785.1 Xanthobacteraceae bacterium | reverse complement strand
TAGCGACCTCCGTCCGGCTTTGCCCCAGAGAGCCGCGGACTTCTCGATTAGTCCAGCCTGAGTGCAGTGACGCGCCAGCAATTCCGGCTCACGCTCGCAGATATCCGGGAATCGGCTTTCGATGGTTTCGGCGATACGGCCATGAAGGGCGCGTCGAGGGTTGCGTAGCAACGTGCCGTAGGCCGCATCTTGCACAAGCGCGTGCTTGAACATGTAGTTCGCACCTTGGCGGAACAGTAATCCAGACGTGACGAGGGAACTGAGGGACGATTCCAGCTCTGCCTCCGGCCGGCGTACCACCGCACTTAGCAGAGCATAGGAAAAGCTCCGGCCAATTGCGGCACCGATCTGCGCCACCTCTTTGGCGGGACCCAGCCTGTCGAGCCGTGCCATGAGAGACGCTTGCAAGCTCGCCGGTACCAGAGAGGCCGTCGGTGGAATCGCCGCGGTCACTTTTTCGGAAGCCCCATCGCTATCCGTTTCCAACAGCGCTTTGGTCATTTCCTCGACGAAAAGAGGTATGCCATCGGTACGCTCAACGACATCCTGGCGGATTGTTAATGGCAGCGGCTTGTTTCCCACCAAGTGATCGATCATCGTCTCGACTTCGCGCTGCGTCAGCCTGTTGAGGGTCAGGGCGGTCACATGAGACTGCCCGATCCACGGCGCGTCGAATTCCGGCCTGAAAGTCACGATCAACAGCACGCGAAGCGTGGCGATCCGGTCCACGGCTCGGCTCAGGGCTTCGAGGCTCGTAGGGTCGCTCCAGTGCGCATCCTCATAAACCATGAGCACGGGATCGGAGCGCGCAAACTCCTGCAGTTGCGCAACAAGCATTTCCAATACCCTTTGCCGGCGCTGCTCGGGGCTCAGCGCGAGCGCGGGATAGCGGCCATCGTTCGGTAGCGAAAGCATGTCGGCAAACAGCGTCGCGTCTTCGATCGACGTTGAGGTCAGCGCCAACATCGCATCGAGCTTGTCGAGCTTGATTTGCGGGGAATCGTGGGCCTCCAGTCTGGCGGCGCGCTCAACCCGGTTGATGACTGGATGCAACGGACTGTCTGTGTGCTGCGACGAGCAGAAATAGCGCAAGCGTACGTGCGGCTCGTCGGAGAGTCTTTCCTGCAGGGTGGCAGTAAGCCGAGATTTGCCGATTCCGGGCTCGCCGGAGAGTAACACGACCTGACCCGCACCCGACTTTGCCCTTAACCACCGTCGAAAAAGCAATTCAGTTTCTTCCTCCCGCCCCACGAGGGCGGTCAGCCCGGCGCCATGGAATGCCTCGAAGCGGCTTGCCACGGAACTTGGCCGCAGCACTTGCCAGACCCGCGCCGGCTGCGGGATGCCTTTGAAGTTTCGGGGGCCGAAATCCACCAGCTCGAACAGACTGCCGAGAAGTCTTCGCGTGCTGTCGCAGATGATGACGGTATTTGGTTCGGCGATTCCCTGTAGACGCGCTGCGAGATTCGGCGTCTTGCCGACGATGCCGTGCTCCCGCACTTCTCCGGATTCGGTCAGATCGCCCACCACAACCAATCCGGTCGCAATTCCCACCCGCGTTTGCAAAAGCCTGGGCGCCTTGAGACTCGCCACAGCTTTGGTCAACGCAAGTGCCGCTCGCACGGCACGGTCGGCGTCGTCCTCATGGGACTGCGGATAGCCGAAATAAACCAAAACGCCGTCCCCCAGATATTGCGCCACGAATCCGCCGAAGCGTCGCACAATATCGACGGTGCAATTTCGGTATTCCTTAAGGAGTCCGCTCAGATCCTCCGGGTCCATGCACACAGAGAGTGCCGTCGAGTCGACCAAATCGGAGAACATCACTGTGACCTGCCGGCGCTCCGCGGCATCCAGAGGCTGCACCGGAGGCGCAACTTTGATCCGGGTCGTCGTCGCGCCGTCCGCAGTGAGTTCCGCGATTGCTTTTAAGAGCTTGAGCCTTGTACCAAGCGGAAAGCCGAGCTCGCGAAGGTGACCTTCCGTGAGATCGCGTAGCACCGTCTCGTCGATCGCGTTCTCGCGAAACACCGCCTCACATTCCTGAAGACCAAGGCTGCGCAGCCAATTTCCGAGATCCATGATTTAGTCCTAACTCAACGCCGGGGACCGTAATTGCCCAGGCTCGCCGCGAGCATTGCAGGACACTCACGTGCTTTCGATTTTCGGCTCGAAAACTACTACAAGTGACGCGTTGCACGAGCACAAATTAAATCACAAACAGTCAGACGATTCCATCCGGGTGACCTGACCCGGTCCGCCATCAGGGATGTTTCATGCTTTTCGAATACAGCATCGGACGTAAACCTGAACTATTGCAGCTCGCGAACAGATGCTTTCGGAACATGATAGGAGATACGCCTGAAGAATTGTGCAACTGCCAGTCCGACCTCTCCTTCTACTCCATCTATAGGACCTACAATCGGACCAATAATGCGCCAATCATCGGGACTCGCCAGGTGATGGCTGTTGTAGATATGGTGGTAGAGGGGTTTTCCTTCATTGATTCCCTGTTCTTTTTTCTTGAGGTGGAATTGATAAGCGTCCGTACAGATTTGGCGGCCATCGAGGGATACCAGGCTCGAGGCGCCTTGACAGAACGGGCCGTCGATCTCGAGATCGAACGTCAGGATGCGCAAAGAGCCACTCGCGGGGAGAGCGGTCTTTTTGTTTTTACGCAAAATATCGGCTATCTCGCTATGTTTGGCTCTCCGCGTATCTAAAAGGCTTGAGGGGGATTCGAGTTCTTCCTCCCCGGACTCCCGGAAACTGAGTTTCGTATAGCGTTTCTCCCAGTAAACGGAGACGTAGCTTTTCGTCGACATCACGTACGCGCCAGTTGGGCCACAGATACTGGCCGTGCCGACCCAATATCCCACCATGATGTCATACGGTTTGGCGTAGTCGAAAGCTGAGTGCGACGTCATCGGACTTGCTCCAGTGATGTTTCCTGCGTCTGAATGAACAAGAGTTTTATTTCCCTTCGGTGACCGGCAACCTTCCGCAAGTCAAGCTGTCGCACTCAGCAGCAGGAAGGTGGAAACGGATTAACGTCATGAAGAAATTCGTCGGCTATACCCTCCGGCTTGGGACGCACGGTTACCACCTTTTTGAAGATTTTACCCACAGTCCTGCCGTAGTTCTTTATTGCTTTAGTCGGGTCAGCTTCTAAGAGCTTTTTGAAGTCATCATCGAGCCACGCTTTTTTATGGATCTGACCCCAGTCGGCATTGGTTAGCTCAGCTTCAATTAGTCTCTTCCTTGCTCTGCTTTTAGCCATTGATCCGCTCCTGCTTTGAGGCAAGCCTCTTTCGCATTTTAGTAATTTTATTAACGCTGCCCGCACGCACACGCCGCAATGATTTTTCCTGCACGCCGACCGCTGCCAGCAAATAACATGAGCCGGCGGTTGGTCAACTGTCACGTCATTAGGTCAGGTATTGTGCCTCCGTTTTTTTCGAGCACGCTGCTACCTGCTCTGGGCAACCACGATCGTGCACACCCCTTTACTGTCGCTCCTCAGCTGCCGCACGCGCCAGATCCCGTAGCATCGTCCGGGCCAATTTTGTCAGTTCCTCACGAGTGCCGACAGGCAAGGCAGCGGTCAGGATTCCATGTACACAAGAAACAGTAATGGTCTCTCCCTCGACCACGTAGGAAGCCGATTCCTTTTTCCTAAGATGGGTATCGTAGAAAGCGATCTCGGTGGGGAGAACTATCATTGATTACCCCTGCAACCCACGCTCAAGCCATGCGCAGCAGGTCCGATAGCTTCGCCAAGTTAGGCGCGATCTGGCTTGCCTACGGGGGCTGAGCAGTTTGGTTGCAGAATGATTATCCAGATCATCATCGAAATAGAAATGCGCCATGCATGGCCGTTTGTTGTCGCGCTGCGGCGGAAAGCGCCGGCGGTCGAGCACACGGACGACCGGCCCCTCCTCGCCAAGCCGTGAACCAAAATGTGGCAATCAAGCCGCCCACCACGATAAAATTAGGAGCACGAGATCACAGTGACCAAGGTCACAATGGATTATCCTCCATAGGATCCCGGGCTCGGCAGTTGACCCGCGCTAATTCTTCAGGCGGTAGCCGGTCTTGAAGAACCAGGAAACGATCGCCATGCAGACGGCGAGAAAGCCGAGCGTGATCGCCACGCTCAGTCCGACATGCACGTCGGCGATATCGAAAAAGCTCCAGCGGAAGCCTGAGATCAAATAGACCAGCGGATTGAACAAGGTGACGGTGCGCCAGACCGGCGGCAGCACGCTCGTTGAATAAAAGGTCCCGCCGAGGAACGTCAAAGGCGTGATAATCAAAAGCGGCACGATCTGCAGCTTCTCGAAATTGTCGGCCCACAGTCCGAGAATGAAGCCGAACAGGCTGAAACTGACCGCTGTCAGCACCAGAAAAACAACCATCCAGGCCGGGTGCGCGATATGGATCGGTACGAACAGCCCGGAAGTAGCGAGGATTATGCTGCCGAGAATAATCGATTTGCTTGCCGCCGCGCCGACATAACCGAGCACGATCTCGAACGGCGATACCGGCGCCGAGAGCATCTCGTAGATCGTGCCGACGAAGCGCGGGAAATAAATGCCGAAGGACGCGTTGGTAACGCTTTGCGTCAGAAGCATCAGCATGATCAAGCCAGGCACGATGAACGAGCCGTAATTGACGCCCTCGATCTCGGTGATGCGCGTGCCGATCGCGGCGCCGAACACGATGAAATAAAGCGAGGTCGAGATCACCGGCGAGACGATGCTCTGAAACAGCGTGCGTCCGGTGCGCGCCATTTCATACATGTAGATGGCCCGCACGGCGTAGAGGTTCATCGTCGTTCCCTCACCAGCCCTACAAAAATATCCTCAAGCGAGCTCTGGATGGTGCGCAAATCTTTAAAGCGGATGCCGGCGCGCTGCAGGTCGTCGAGCAGCGCCGTGATCCGGGTGTGCTCGCCCTTGGTATCGTAGGTGTAGGTCAGCTCGTTGCCATCGGCGCCGAGCGTCAAGCCGTAGCTCTCGAGCTCTCGCGGCACCGCCTTAAGCGGATCGCGCAGCTCCAGGGTCAGCTGCTTCTTGCCGAGCTTGTGCATCAGCTCGGCCTTGTCTTCGACCAGGATGATCTCGCCGTGGTTGATGACGCCGACGCGGTCGGCCATCTCTTCGGCTTCTTCGATGTAGTGGGTGGTGAGAATGATGGTGACGCCGGAAGCGCGCAGCGAGCGCACCAGCTGCCACATATCCTTGCGCAACTCGACATCGACACCGGCGGTCGGTTCGTCAAGAAAAAGGATCTGCGGCTCATGTGCCAGCGCCTTGGCGATCATCAGCCTGCGTTTCATGCCGCCGGACAGCATGCGGATCTTGTCATGCCGCTTGTCCGACAGTGAAAGCTGCTTGAGCACCTTATCGATGTAATCCGGGTTGGCGGGCTTGCCGAACAGCCCGCGGGAAAAGCGCAGCGTTGCCGGTGGCGTTTCGAAGGCGTCGGTGGTCAATTCCTGGGGCACCAGGCCGATCAGTGAACGCGCCGCGCGATAGTCGGAAATGATGTCGTGTCCGTCGACCTTCACCGTGCCCGAAGAAGCATTGACGATGCCGCAGATGATGCCGATCAGTGTCGTCTTGCCGGCGCCATTTGGGCCAAGCAGCGCGAAAATCTCGCCGTGGCGGATGTCGAGACTGACGTTTTTGAGCGCCTGGAATCCGGAGGCGTAAATCTTGTCCAGACGCGAGACGGAAATGGCGGGCGTGATGGCGGGCATGCTGGGTGGCTTCCTAGCGCGTCACGAACCGCGGCGGCCAGCGGAAACTTGCGGTGCGGCCATGCGTTGAAAGCGTAACGCGGTCCGCATGGCCCCCGTCCCCCGCGCTGCTCGTGCGCTCCGGACCGCGTCTAACAGAGAGCATCGAGGAGAGCACCTATGTCTGAGATCCGCAAAAGCAACGGCATTTGCACGCAGATAAATATGGTTCGGCTCCCCGCCGACAACCAAGAGGAAGTCCTCAAACTGATGATCGAGCGCGCACGTTTTATGGCGACGCAGCCGGGGTTCGTCTCGGTGAACCTGCACCGCAGCAAGGACGGCAGCCATGTCGTCAATTACGTGCAGTGGACGAACGCCGACAAGCTCGTCGCCGCGCATCACGCACCTGAGTTCCGCAAGAAATGGCCGCAATTCGGCGAACTCGTCAAAGAGGCCGATCCGTGCCTCTACGACGTGGTGCACGTCGAAGCGGCTTAGCCGAGTTCGCTCGTTATTGCGAGCCAACGGGTCCGGCCCGAAGTGGCCGGCCCGATGACAGGCTCCGCGAAGCAATCCAGGTCACCGTGCGCGAGAAGCTGGATTGCTTCGTCGCCCTTCAAGCTCCTCGCAATGACAAGACGCTAGATCCAAGGCCGTGCGCTCTTGGCCTCGTGCTCGAAGCGCTCGATCTTGTCCTGTTTGCGCATGGTCAACCCGATATCGTCGAGGCCGTTCAACAGCACATGCTTGCGGTGCGGCTCGATGTCGAATTTGACCATGCCGCCATCGGGGCCGCGGATCTCCTGCTTTTCCAAGTCGATGCTCAGCGTCGCGTTGGCGCCGCGCTCGGCATCGTCGAACAGTTTGTCCAGGTCCTCCGGCGAGACCTTGATCGGCAGCACGCCGTTTTTAAAGCAGTTGTTGTAAAAAATATCGCCGAACGAGGTCGAGATCACGCATGTGATGCCGAAATCCTTGAGCGCCCATGGCGCATGTTCGCGCGAGGAGCCACAGCCGAAATTGTCCCCGGCCACCAGGATCTTTGCCTTGCGGTAGGCCAGTTTGTTGAGCACGAAATCCGGATCCTCGCTGCCGTCGTCGCGATAGCGCTTCTCGGCAAACAGGCCCTTGCCGAGCCCGGTGCGCTTGATCGTCTTCAAATACTGCTTGGGGATGATCATGTCGGTATCGACATTGATCATTTTCAGCGGCGCGGCGACGCCTTCCAGCACGGTGAACTTTTCCATAGCGGATCCTGCAGCCTTGATCGTGCGGCGAACTAATGGAGCCTTGGTAATGAAGCCTTAGCCGGCGGCGGTCAAGTCTGCACTGTCGCCTGCTCCGGCAGCTTGAATTTCGACTCGCGATCGAGGGTGCAAACCTGAATGTGATATTCGGTGTAATATCTCTCCCGCGCCAATTTTTGCGCCGCGCGGTGTTCGGGATTGGTCTGCCAGGCGCGCTGTCCCTCTTCGTGCGCGAACTCGACGACTGCGACGCGCTCGCCGTCGTCGGCGTAGAAGTCCTTGTGCGAGATGTAGCCCGGTATCGTGCGCGCCAGTTCGTTCATGCGGTTGGCGAGCGCGACATATTCTTCGCGCAGCCCGGGCTTCAGCCGCGAGCGGAATACGGTCACGATCATCGTTTGCTCCTCTATAGCATGATCCCGAAAAGTGGCCGCCGGTTTCCCGCCTGCGCGAAGCCACACTAGCCTCTACTATCCCCGTGTCACGCTTCGGCGGGCGAAGCCAGGTCGGAAAAGATCATGCTCAACTAGAAAGCTAAAGCGAAAGCGCGATATAATCGAAAGTTATTTCGCTTTAGCTTTGTTTTTCGTATCTGGGCACATCGGGAATTTTCGTGACCCACCGCTGCGCCGAACGCCACCAGATCTGCCGCCTCGGCACGAACTGGTCACGCTGGCGCAGGATGCCGACGCGCAGCATGTACAGCGGCTGGACGCCATCGCCGACCGTGGTCGAATAGAGCGGCGAGCCGCAGGCGCCGCAAAAGGCCTGGACCCGCGGATTGCCGCTGTCGGCCGTCGTCTTCACATAGATCGCCGGCTTGCCGGTAACCTTCAACAACGCGCCCTGCACCCGGACCGACACGCGGAACGCGGTCCCGGTCGCGGCCTGGCAGTCGGTGCAATGGCACATATTGGTGTTTTCCGGATCGGCTTCGGCTTCGATCCTGATCGCGCCGCAGGCGCAAGCGCCATCAACTTTCATAGATCGCTCCTTTGGATTGCTCGGCCGCTTCCTCGATCGCCGCCATATCGGCGTCGGACAGGCCGAAATGATGGCCGATCTCATGCACCAGCACATGTTTGACGATGGCGCCAAGCGTCTCGTCGTGCTCGGCCCAATAATCGAGAATGGGACGGCGATAGAGCCAGATCATATTCGGCATCTGGACAGCGGCGCTTTCCGAACGGAACGGCAGCCCGACGCCCTGAAACAAGCCGAGCAAGTCGAACTCGGTTTGCGCGCCCATCTCATCGAGTACATCGTCGGTGGGGAAATCGTCGACCCGGATGACGACATCGGCGGCGAGATCGCGAAATCGTTTCGGCAAGCGCCGAAACACCTCGCCGGCCAGGACTTCGAGCTCGGCCAGAGACGGCGCCTTGGTTGCCCGCCAGGCGAGCGGATCGGAGGTAACTTCAGCCATAATGGTATTATACCGTCATTGCGAGGAGCGACCCACCTTCGCTCGCTCGACGAGCTACGGTGGGTTTGAGTCCGACGAAGCAATCCAGTTCCTATTGCTAAGCTGGATTGCTTCGCGGAGCTTGTCATCGGGCCGGCCACTTCGGGCCGGACCCGTTGGCTCGCAATGACGACTGGATTCGCTTGGCCATGATGAAATCACTGATCTTAATTATCTCCGTCGCAGTGCTTCTCACCCCCGCTCCGCCTGCGCAGGCGCAACAGGCGTCGCCGATCGCGGAGCCGAGCTTAACGACGCCGCCGGCGCCACGCGCGTCGCGGCGCATCGTGATCAATCCGCGGCCGCTGCTCTACCGTCGCTGTGTCGATTGGTACGAATTGCAGCACCGGCCGAGCGGCACGGTGCTTTACCCGCAAATGCGCTGCTGGTGGGTAAGGGGGTAATAGGACCGTCATCGCCGGGTTTATCCCGGCGATCTCGCTCAGATAGCGACAGTCAGAATCGTTTGAGCAAATCAATCGAGATGGCCGGACCAAGTCCGGCCATGACGGAGGACTAGTTCCACTCGCGCACGTCGACGAAATGTCCGGCGATCGCCGCGGCGGCGGCCATGGCTGGCGAGACCAGATGGGTGCGGCCCTTGTAGCCCTGGCGGCCCTCGAAATTGCGATTCGAGGTCGAGGCGCAGCGCTCGCCGGGCGCGAGCTTGTCGGGATTCATCGCAAGACACATCGAGCAGCCGGGCTCGCGCCATTCGAATCCGGCTTTGAGAAAAATCTTGTCAAGGCCTTCGGTCTCCGCCTGCGCTTTGACCAGGCCCGAGCCCGGCACGATCATGGCATTGACGCTGGCGTTGACCTTTTTGCCGTCCACGACTTTGGCGACTTCGCGCAGGTCCTCGATGCGCGCATTGGTGCAGGAGCCGATGAACACCCGATCGATGGCGATGTCGGTGATCTTCTCGCCGCCTTGGAGCCCCATATATTTGAGCGCCCGCTCGACCGCTTCGCGTTTGTTGTTGTCGGCAATGTCGTCGACGTGCGGCACGCGGCCGGTCACCGATGTGACCTGTTCGGGACTGGTGCCCCAAGTCACGAGCGGCGGCAGCTTTGCCGCATCGAGCCGCACCTCGCGGTCGAAATGGGAGCCGTCGTCGGAGCGCAACGTCTCCCAGTAGCGCAGCGCCGCATCCCAATCCTTGCCCTTCGGCGCCTTGGGACGGTCCTTCAGGTAAGTGTAGGTCTTCTCGTCGGGCGCGATGAAACCGGCCTTGGCGCCGGCTTCGACCGACATGTTGCAGACCGTCATGCGGCCTTCCATCGACAGCGCGCGGATCGCTTCGCCGCCATATTCCAGTGCATAGCCGGTGCCGCCGGCAGTCCCGATCTCGCCGATGATGGCGAGAATGATGTCCTTGGCGGTCACGCCCGGCGGCAGCTTGCCGTCGACGATCGCGCGCATGTTCTTCGATTTGGTCGTGATCAGCGTCTGCGTCGCCAGAACGTGCTCGACTTCGGACGTGCCGATGCCGTAAGCGAGCGCGCCGAAAGCGCCATTGGTGGCGGTATGGCTGTCGCCGCACACAAGCGTCACGCCAGGCAGCGTGAAGCCTTGCTCCGGGCCGATGATGTGGACGATGCCCTGGCGCTTGTCGAACTCGTCGTAATATTCGAGGTCGAAGAATTTCGCATTCTCGGCGAGATAAGCGATCTGCGCCGCGCTCTCCGGATCGGGGTTGGGCAGCTTACGGTCGGTGGTCGGGACATTGTGATCGACCACGAGCAGCGTCTTATCCGGCGCGTGCACTTTGCGCCCCGACAGCCGCAAGCCTTCGAACGCCTGCGGGCTCGTGACTTCATGCACGATGTGGCGATCGATATAGATCAGGCAGGCGCCGTCGGACGCCTCTTCGATCAGATGATCGTCCCAGATCTTGTCGTAAAGCGTGCGGGCCATTTCAGAAACTCACGACTTGCGGCCGCCAAGGCGCGTCAATCGCACCGGCGCATGAATTATTTCGCCGCCTTGTCCTCGGCCGGAACCTCGTCGCCGCCTTCGGCATAATCCTGGCGCTCGATGATGCGCGCGGATTTTCCGCGCCGGCCGCGCAGGTAATAAAGCTTGGCGCGGCGGACCTTGCCGCGGCGGACCACCTCGATCGAATCGATCATCGGCGAATAGAGCGGAAACACCCGCTCGACACCTTCGCCGTAGGAGATCTTGCGCACCGTGAAATTCTCGTTGATCCCGGAGCCGGCACGGCCGATGCACACGCCTTCATAGGCCTGCACGCGGGCGCGCTCGCCTTCGACGATCTTGACGTTGACGATGAGCGTATCGCCCGGCTGGAAATCAGGGATGTCTTTGCCGGCGGCAAGCTTCGCCATCTGTTCTTTTTCGATTTCCTTGAGCAAGTTCATGGCGAATTCTCCATCGGCTGCGCAGGCGTCGCGCCGTTCCGACCGGGGGCTAAACGGGTTGGGCGAGCTTCTACGCCAGTCAGCCGGCTTTGTCACCTGACGGTCATCGGTTTTTCGATCCCTTGCGAAAACGCTGCAAAAAGGCGGCCCATAGGTCCGGCCGCCGCTCACGGGTGAGCCGTTCGGCCTCGGCGCGCCGCCAGGCGGCGACCTTGGCATGATCGCCCGAAATCAAGACCTCAGGGATCGGCCGGCCCTCCCACAATTGCGGGCGGGTATAGTGCGGGTATTCGAGCAGTCCCTCGGCGAAGCTTTCATCGGCGGCGGAATGCGGCGCGCCCATAACGCCCGGTAATAGCCGCACGCAGGCGTCGATCAGGGTCATGGCCGCGATTTCGCCGCCGGAGAGCACGTAATCGCCGATCGACACTTCTTCGAGGCCGCGGCCGGCGATCACCCGCTCGTCGATCCCTTCGAAACGGCCGCAGACCAGGATCGCGCCCGGCCCGCGGGCGAGCGCCTCGACCCGCGCTTGCGTCAGCGGAGTGCCGCGCGGCGATAGGACAAGCCGGGGCCGCGCATCGGTCGCGACGGTGTCGATGGCGCGGGCGAGTACGTCCGGCTTCATCACCATGCCCGGCCCGCCGCCCGCCGGCGTATCGTCGACGCTGCGATGCTTATCGGCGGTGAAGTCGCGAATGTCGACGATCTCGAGTGACCATAGGCCGCCCGCCAGCGCCTTGCCGGACAGGCTGCTGCCGAGCGGCCCCGGAAAGATTTCCGGGAAAATCGTGAGAACGCTCGCGCGCCAAGTCACTACCCTCTCCTCTTGTGGGAAAGGGTGGGCCGGTGCCGGCGCGAGCCGGCGGCGGTCCGGGTGAGGGGGCGTTTGCGAGCCGGGCCCCTCACCCGGCTCGGCTTCGCCTCGCCACCCTCTCCCGCAAGGGGAGAGGGATTAATGACAATCGTCCCGGTTCGAAGATTGACCTCGGGCACGGTTACAGAGTCGAACGGCAGCAATTCGGTCTGCGCGCCGTCCGCGGGCTGCAGCTCGATCAGGTCGCCGGCACCAAAATTATGGACGGCAACTACCGTGCCGCATTCTCTGCCGGCGTAATTGACCGCGCGCAGTCCGATCAAATCGGCGTGGTAAAACTCATCCGCCTCCGCCGGCTCCGGCAGACGTTCGCGCGGCACATAGAGCTTGGTATTGGCAAGCCGCTCGGCGGTGTCGCGGTCGGCGACGCCGGATAGCTTGGCCACGAAAGCGTGCTTGGCCGGCCGCAAGCTCTCGATCTTGAAAACTCGGCCGTCCTCGGTCTCGAGCGGACCGTAGGACGCAATTGCGGTCGGGTTGGCGGTAAACGAGTGCAGGCGGATTTCGCCGCGCACGCCATGTGGAGCGCCGATTTGTCCGAGACAGATGCGCGCGCCCGCCATGCCACTTGACTCGCCGACTTTTAACTCGCCGGCGCGGCATCCGCCGCTGCTGGCGCCGCACCCGCGGCCGGTGGCACCGCGCCCGCGGCTGGTGCTCCGCCGGCAGCGGCCTTCGCGGCCTCTTCTTTGGCTTTGCGCTCTTTGCGTGGGACGGCCCTTTGCGGATTATTTCGTTTCGGCCGCTTCATGATTCCAGCAGCATCGAGAAAGCGCATGATGCGGTCGGACGGTTGCGCGCCCTTGGCCATCCAGGCTTTGGTCTTTTCCAGATCGAATTTCAGCCGTTCGGTTTTGTCCTTCGGCAATAGCGGATTGAAATAGCCCAGCCGCTCGATGAAACGGCCGTCGCGCGGTGCGCGGCTGTCGGCGACGACGATGTGATAGAACGGCCGTTTTTTGGTGCCGGCGCGCGCCATGCGAATAACAAGCATTATGCGGTTTCCTTTCGTTGCAATGTTTGAAGGTTCTCGGTGACAAGGACGCGGCCTTTCGCGCCCACGGCGGTTTCGCCGGTTGCCTTGCGAATGCGTCCGCGTAAATCGATGACCTCGCCATTAAGGCGAGGATTTTCGTTCACCGCCACTACGAGCCACTCAAGCGTGATTGTCTCGTCGGCGTAGATCGGACGGCAGAAACGGAACCAGAATTCCAGCCCAAGCATCGCGCCGCGCGCGGAAAAATGCGACGCAGTCAGCGCCATCAGATGCGCGGTCGTTTGCGGGCCACTGGCCAGCATGCGGCCAAAGCGCGTTGTTGCGGCAAAATCGGGATCGTGATGCAGCGGATTGGGATCGCCGGCGGCGCGCGCAAACGCGCTTGCGGCATCCGGCTCAAGCGCCAGCACCGCGGAAAATCGCTCATGCGGCTGCGTATGCATCATTTCTTTTTACCCAAGCCGGGAATCCCAGGTGGAACGCCGCCGCCGAGGCCGGGTAACCTGCCGGGAAAATTCGGCGGCAGGCCCGGCATTTTCGGTGGCAAGCCGGGTCCGGCGCCGCCGGGCGAGCCTGGCGCGCCGGGCATTCCGGCCGGCAAGCCGCCCGGCATTTTTTCTGCAAACTTGGCCATGTCTTCCGGGCTCGGCATGCCCCCGCCGAACCCGAGCATGTTGGCAAGCCCGGCCATTGGCCCGCGCTTGGCGCCGCCCGATGCACGACCCATGGCCTTCATCACGTCGGCCATGGTGCGATGCATTTTCAGAAGCTTGTTGATGTCTTCGGGTTTGGTGCCGGAGCCGGTGGCGATGCGGCGCTTGCGGCTCGCTTTGAGTACGTCCGGGTTGCGGCGTTCCTGCGGCGTCATGGAATCGATGATCGCCATCTGCCGCTTGAGTACTTTCTCATCCAAGTTTCGTTCGGCGAGCTGATTCTTGATCTTGGCGATGCCCGGCAGCATCGACATCAAACCGCTCATGCCGCCCATATTCTGCATTTGCGCGAGCTGCTCGCGCAGGTCGGCGAGATCGAACGCGCCCCGGCGCATCTTTTCGGCAACGCGCGCGGCCTTTTCGGCGTCGATCGTCGCCGCCGCCTTCTCGACCAGCGAGACGATGTCGCCCATGCCGAGAATGCGATCGGCAATGCGCGCCGGGTGGAAATCCTCAATCGCATCGAGCTTCTCGCCGGTGCCGATGAGCTTGATCGGCTTGCCGGTCACCGCGCGCATCGACAGCGCTGCGCCGCCGCGGCCGTCGCCGTCGACGCGCGTGAGCACAATGCCGGTAAGATCGAGCCGCTCGTTGAAGGCGCGCGCCAGATTGACGGCATCCTGGCCGGTCAAGGCGTCGGCGACGAGCAGCACTTCGTGCGGACCGGAAACGCGGCGAACCTCCGCCGCCTCGTTCATCAGCGCCTCGTCGAGCGTAAGCCGGCCGGCAGTGTCGAGCAGCACCACATCATAGCCGCCGAGCCGCGCCGCTTCCTTGGCGCGCGCCGCGATCTGGACCGGGCTTTGTCCCTCGACGACGGCGAGCGTCTGCACGCCGATCTGGCTGCCGAGCACCGCGAGCTGTTCCATCGCCGCCGGACGGCGGGTGTCGAGCGAGGCCATCAGCACCTTGCGCTTGGCCACATCGGTCAGACGCTTTGCGATTTTCGCCGTGGTGGTGGTTTTGCCGGAGCCCTGCAGTCCCACCATCATGATCACGACCGGCGCCGGCGCATTGAGATCGATCGGCTCGGCGCTCGCGCCTAAGGTCTCGATCAGCTGGTCATGGACGATTTTCACGACCATCTGGCCGGGCGTGACCGACTTGATCACTTCGACGCCGACCGCGCGCTGTTTGACCTGATCGGTAAAGCCGCGCGCGACGTCGAGCGCCACGTCGGCCTCGAGCAGCGCGCGCCGGACCTCGCGGAGCGCGGTCTCGACATCGGCTTCCGACAGCGCGCCGCGCCGGGTCAGCCGGTCGAGGATGCCATTGAGCCGTTCCGAAAGACTGTCGAACATTCTTGCCTTTCACCTCACCCCGCAAGCGGGGAGAAGGAGAAAACACGACAGGCGCCCGAGGGCGCATCGCGCTGTCGGGCGGTTGCCGCCGGCCTCCCGGGCCGGTCGGCGGTTAAACCTTGGTCTCTTACGAGAGCGAGCGGAACCTAGTGACGGGCTTTCGGACTGTCAACCGAGGCATGGAACCTGTCGCTATTCCGCTTTTCCCGGACGCGGTGCAGCGCACTAGCGGTGCACCGCAGATCCGGGATCGTTCCAGACTAGGCGTCTGGAAAGGTCCCGGTTCTGCTGCACACCACTCCGCTACGCTCCGTGCTGTGCTGCGCCCGGGACACGTAAACATGGGCTTAGCCAGGCGAAGGCTGCCCGGTTTTGATCAGGACATAGACATGCACGACGAGCTTCTTGGCGTCGGTGGTTGCCGGATCGGTCTCATATTCCTCGATGAACATGTCCTTGGCTTCAAGCCGCTGGTCATCAAGGTAATTGGTGATCGCTTCGTAAGTATTGTCGAGATCCTCATACGAGCCGCGATGGACGAATTTCAGCGCCTTGCCTTCAGGTGAATGACCGACGGCAAGTTCGCCATGCGGCGGGTTTTTCGGCGGCGCCGCGATCGGCACTGCCGCCTGATAGTCAAAGCCGGTGTCATCGGTTGCGGTGAAGATAGTCATCGGCAGGCCGTCTGGCTTGATGCCTTCCTTGTCGAGATAGGTTTTGATCTTCTTGAATGAGCCGCTGATAATGTCGAAGGCTTTGTCCCAGGTCCCGCTGCCTTTGACATAGACAATGGTCTTGGCGGTGAGAGCCGCGTCCTCGCCGAAGGCGTCGCCAGCCGGCGCCGGTGCGTTTTGCGGCGCAGATTGGGGTGCAGGTTGGGGCGCAGGTTGCGCAGACGGTGCGGGGCTCGGTGGTGTTTGCCCGAATGCCGGCGCGGCAATCCCTGCAGTCAGAATGGCGGCCACGAGACCCGGGCGAAACACCGCAAAGGACATCGCGTTCTCCTGATCGAGCGCCGGCTCGCCCGTCTTTTTAAATTTGTCGCCCCAACCTGATTTACCACGCCCGGGCAGCTTCGCCTTGCCCAAATTTCCGCCGCTGCTAGGAGTGGGTTAGATTTGAACGAAGACGCGTGACTGCTCATATAACTGTGACATTCGGGCATATTTGCGGGTTTATCGCGGGCCGAAAATGCGAGCTTAGATCATGAGCGCTCCTTATATCGGCGCTTTGGCGAACCGGGAGTTCGTCAAGATGAACGGTCTCGGCAACGAGATCGTCATCGTCGATCTGCGCCGCGCGCCAAAGCCGATCGAACCAGCCGCCGCTCGCACCGCCGCGCGACAGGAGCCCTATGATCAGCTGATGGCGCTCTATCCGGCGCGCGGCAAAGCCGATGCAGCGGTGCGGATCTACAACAATGACGGCTCGGAAGCGGGCGCCTGCGGCAATGGCATCCGCTGCGTCGCCGCGCTTATTGCCGCCGAGACCGGCCACACCGATTTGAGCTTCGAAACACCGGCCGGCGTGATTTCCTGCCGGCGCGCTGGCGAGTTTTTCACCGTCGATATGGGCCGTCCGCGCTGGCGTTGGGACGAGATTCCGCTGGCGCGCGAAATTGCCGATACGCGCGCAATCGAGCTCAGCTATGGCCCGCCCGGTGCGCCAATCCTGCACTCGCCGTCGGCGGTGAGCATGGGCAATCCGCACGTCATCTTCTGGGTCGACGACCCCAAAGCCTACGATCTCGCCACGATCGGTCCCGCGCTCGAACACGACCCGCTGTTCCCGGAGCGCGCCAATATCACGCTGGCGGCAATCCCGTCGCCGGAGCGGCTTTTGATCCGCACCTGGGAACGCGGCGCGGGACTGACGCAAGCTTGCGGCTCGGCGGCTTGCGCCGCCGCGGTGGCCGCGGCCCGGCTTGGCCGCGCGGCGCGCCGCGTCACAGTGAGCTTGCCCGGCGGCGAGCTTGCCATCGAATGGCGCGAGAGCGACGACCATGTGCTGATGACCGGCCCGGTGGCGTATGAACACAAGGGCCGTTTCGATGCCGCCTTGTTCGCCGATCTAAGCGCATGATCCCGAAAAGTGGGAACCGGTTTTCGGACAAGATCATGCGCAAACAAAAAATGATAGGGACGCATAATGATTCGACTGGTTATAGCGCGCCCTAGAAGCCGCGTGAGCCGATGAGTGTCGAAGTCGTCACTTTTGGTTGCCGGCTCAATGCCGCCGAATCCGAAGTCATCCGCCGCGAGGCGACGCGGGCCGGTTTTTCCGACACCGTCGTGGTCAATACCTGCGCGGTGACGAGTGAAGCCGTTCGTCAGGCGCGGCAGGCGATCCGGGGGCTCCGCCGCCGAAGGCCAAACGCCAAAATCATCGTGACCGGCTGCGCGGCACAGACCGAACCGCAAGCCTTCGCGGCTATGCCGGAAACCGATCGCGTGCTCGGCAATGGCGAGAAGCTGTCCGGCGCCGGCTGGGCCAAAGTGCGCGCCGCTTTCGATATCGAGGGCTCGCCGAAAGCGATCGTCAACGACATCATGGCGGTGAAGGAGACCGCCCCGCATCTCGTCGACACCTTCGTCGGCCGCGCCCGCGCTTTTGTCCAGGTGCAGAATGGCTGCGATCACCGCTGCACCTTTTGCATCATTCCATTCGGCAGGGGCAATTCACGCTCGGTGGCGATGGGTGCGGTGGTCGAGGACGTGCGCCGGCTGGTCGCGAATGGGTATTGCGAGATCGTGCTCACCGGCGTCGACATCACGAGCTACGGCGCCGATCTTCCCGGCGCGCCAAAGCTTGGCGCGCTGGTCAAACAAATCCTCAAACATGTACCGGAACTGCAACGCCTCCGGCTGTCGTCGATCGATTCGGTGGAGGCCGACCGCGAGCTGCTCGAAGCATTGGCCGATGAACCGCGGCTGATGCCGCATCTGCATCTGTCGCTGCAATCGGGCGACGATCTCATTCTCAAGCGCATGAAGCGGCGGCATGACCGCGCCCAAGCGATCGCGTTGTGCCGGACATTGCGGCAATTGCGCCCGGACATCGTCTTCGGCGCCGATCTGATCGCCGGCTTCCCGACCGAAAGCGAAGACATGTTCCGCCGTTCGCTCGATCTCGTCGACGAATGCGGCTTGACCTATTTGCACGTTTTTCCGTTTTCGCCGCGGCCGGGCACGCCGGCGGCGCGGATGCCGCAAGTCGCTGGCGCGGTCGTGCGCGAGCGCGCGCGGCGCTTGCGCGAGATTGGTGCGCTGGCGTTGCGGCGCCATCTCGAACGCGAACTTGGCGCGAGGCGGCGCGTTCTCGTAGAATCGGATTGCACCGGGCGGACCGAGCAATTCACGATGGTGAAATTGTGCGCCGCGTCGCCGCCTGGAACGATTGTCGAGTGCACGGTCGCCGGTCACGACGGCCGGCACTTGCTGGCAGCGTGAGGCCCGAACTCGCGGATCAGGAGAACGACATGAAAGAGAGCAGCGACCACCGCGTCATCACGCTCGAAGCGCTCGCGGCGCTCTATGGCGAGCCGTACGGTCCGGCGATCGTCAAAGAGATCGATCACATCAATCCGGATTATCGGAAATTCATCGAGGCGGCGCCGTTCTTTGCGCTGGCGACCTGCGGGCCGGAAGGGCTCGACTGCTCGCCGCGCGGCGATGCGCCCGGCTTTGTCCGCGTGGCCGACGAAAAGACGCTGCTCATTCCCGACCGCCGCGGCAATAACCGGATCGATTCGTTGCGCAACATCGTCAGTGATCCGCGGGTGGCGTTGTTGTTCCTCATTCCCGGCGTCGGCGAGACCATTCGGGTGATCGGGCGCGCCAGCATCTCCACCGATCCGGCGCTCACCGAAAGCTTCATCGTCAATGGCAAGTCGCCGCGCACGGTGATCGTGGTCGCGGTGGAGCGCGTGTTTTTTCAGTGCACCAAAGCCATTGTGCGCTCGAAATTGTGGGATCCGACGCTGCACGTCGATCGCAACAGCTTGCCCAGCGCCGGCACCATTCTTGCCGGCATCAGCGGCGGCAAGATCGGCGGCCCCGAGCACGACCGCGGCCAGCCGCAGCGGATCAAGGAGACGCTGTACTAAATTGGGGGCGTATTCGCGACCAAATACGGGAATCAGGCCGGTGGTGGCGATGCGAGTTCGCGCCACAGGGCAATCAATGCTGCCAAAATGGCTGGACCTAAGAAGACGCCTATTAATCCGAAGGCACTGATTCCGCCGAAAATCCCCAGCAAAACCCATATGAATGACAATCGCGCGGAGCTTCCGATCAGAAGCGAGCGTACGAAGTGCTCTGCCAAAAAGACGATTGTGCCGAAGACAAGCAGGCCGACCGCTTGTATCGCGCTGGATTTAGCCAGGAGGATGAGCGAGGCTGTTAAAACGAGGAGAGGAGCACCAAACGGTACTATGGCAAGGATTGCTGTCAGAACCCCAAGCAGGAGAGGATGCGGTAGTCCGAAAATGGCATAGGCAACTCCGAGAGCGAAGCCTTCGCCGAGTGCCACAAACAACTGACCATTCACCGCCTCACGCACCGTCGCTATCGTGCTTGCTCCAAGCCGTCTTCCGGCACGTCCCAACAAGCGATCACTGATCGTTGTGGACTGTTCGATGAATTTGTCACCTTCGCGATAAATGAAGAACAGGATTAATAGCGCAAATGCCAACGTGATAAGCCGCCAAGCAACCTCGCTTCCCAACGTCCGGGTCCATTCCATAATCCCTGCAAGATCCAGTCGCCCAGAAGAATCGGCAATATAGCTTCGCCACCAGGCGGACAGGCGTCCGCCGATAACGGGAAGGTTCGACAGCCAAGACGGCGGAGTGGCACCGGTCTCCGCGATGCTTTGGGCCCATTGAAGGACAGCTCCGGCCTCCGAGGCCACCTCTGTGCCAATGATGAGCAACGGCACAACCAGTATTAAAGCTATTGCGATAACGAGCCCGGCCGCTGTCCAGGACGGTCCGAGATGGCGTTCGCCGATGCTGTGCAGCGGCCATGTCGCTATCGCCAGGACACCTGCCCACGCGATTGCCGGCAGGAAGCTCCAAAGCATCCACGTCGTAAGCAGGGCCAGAACAATGGCCAGCGTCATCCGACCAAAACGCTGCGGCCCACCTCGATAGAACAGCAGAGGATCGTTCCGGTCGGACGTCGGCGCGTCCTGTGCGGGATTATTGGGACGATTCATTAAGTGCGGCAGTCGTATCATCAATCAGATCACCGCAGTCGGTGGCTAAAAGATAGATTATAGACCGCCGGAGCAATCTACGGAGACTTTGTTGTGAATCGCGGCAAGCCGCTCCTGCCGTGGAGCTTGGCGACCTGACGCCATTGCGCATCACAGCAAATTTGACTGTTGAACTTCCGAGTCGGGTCGACAGCGGTCTTTCAGCGATGTCCGCGTTAGGTCCGCTTACCGCCCCACAGCAACCAAATAACGGACATTGCGATGAGCAGCTTGGCTGTCTTGAGATTGGTCGCCAGCCGAGCTTTGTCGCCTGTCGCGCGAGATTGGCGAGCATATCGCGCGGCCACGAGCCGATCGTCGCGCCGCAACGGAAATGATCGGCTGCATGAGAGTGGGATTTTGGCTTTCGAAGGCCGACATTGACTACGCGATTATGAGCCCACGCCCTGGCTTTCTTCCCGGGCGAAAGTCGGCGGAAAGTGACGCGGTAGGCTTTCATCGCGCCAGCCGCATTGGGTAAGCGCCGCGCGCGTATGCGCAGGGACTGGGGCGACGACGCGGATCGGCGCGCGATTTTTGTAGAGCGGTAAGACGACTTCCCGTGCATGCAAATGCAGGATTGGTCTGTCCTGGGGTCCGTCCTTGCGCCCGTCCTTGCGCGAGGCCGTGCCGTAGATCGCGTCGCCAAAAATGGGCCAGCCCATCGCGGCGCAATGGACGCGAAGCTGATGCGTGCGTCCGGTCATGGGTTCGAGCGCGAGCCAGGTGAACTTCCCTCCCCCCTTGTGGGGGAGGGTAGGGAGGGGGGTGGCAAGGTGGAGCAATGCATCGCCGCCAACGTTTGACCGGTCGACCCCCACCCCCAACCCCTCCCCGCAAGGTGGAGGGGAACAGCTCCTTCCCAGCACTTTCCATTTCGTCACGGCCGGCTGGCCGGCGGGATCGTGTTTCATCCACCAGCCGCGGGCGACATTGCGCCGTCCGAGCGGCAGCTCGATCTGCCCTTCGTCGCCGCCGGGGCCGCCTTCGACCACTGCCCAATAAATTTTGCCGATCGCTCCCGACTTGAACAATTTGCCAAGTTGCGCCAGGGCCTTGCGGTGGCGCCCAAGCACCAGGCAGCCGGACGTGTCGCGGTCGAGCCGATGCGCCAGCGCCGGCGAGCGCGGCAGCCCGAAGCGCAGCGCGCCGAAGTGATCTTCGAGGCTTTCGCCGCCTTTGGGACCGCGATGCACGGCGATGCCCGCTGGCTTGTCGATGACCAGCATCAGACCGTCGCGATAAAGGAGCCGCGACACCATCTGTTCTGCGGTGATGTCTTCCGGGGGCATGGCGGAACCGCTATCACGGACCGCCCCGACAGCGACAGCGCGACGAGAGACGCGAGACCGGGATGAACGACAGGACGGCTGAAGCCACCGAATCCACGACGCCCTGGTGGCAACGCCTCGCCGCAGGGCTCAAGCGCAGCTCCTCGGCGCTCGGCGGCGCCATTGCCGATGTTATCGCCAAGCGGCAGCTCGACGAATCAACAATCGAACAGATCGAGGACGAGCTCATTCGCGCCGATCTCGGCGCGGAGACCGCCGGCCGCATCGCCGCCGAACTGCGGTATGGCCGCTTTAACACCGCGATTACGGCCGAGGAAATCAAGGAGGTGGTGGCCACGGAAGTCGAGAAGGCGCTTGCCGGCGTTGCGCACCCGCTCAACATCGATCCGGCGAAACGGCCTTTCGTCATTCTGGTCGCCGGCGTCAACGGTTCGGGCAAGACGACGACCATCGGCAAGCTTGCCGCGCGATTGCGCCGAGAAGGCCGCACCGTGATGCTCGCCGCTGGCGACACGTTCCGCGCCGCGGCCATCGAGCAGCTTAAAATCTGGGCCGATCGCTCCGGCGCCGCCTTCATGGCCGGCGAACCCGGAGCCGATCCGGCCGGTCTCGCTTTCGACGCGCTGGCGGCGGCGAGAGCGCGCAACATCGACGTACTCCTCATCGATACCGCCGGACGTTTACAGAACCGCAGCGAATTGATGGGTGAATTGCAAAAAATCGTTCGCGTCATCAAGAAAGTCGATGACAGCGCGCCGCATGCAGTTCTGCTCGTGCTCGACGCCACGGTCGGACAGAACGCGTTGTCTCAGGTCGAGATCTTCAAGAAGGATATCGGCGTGACCGGACTGGCCATGACCAAGCTCGACGGCACCGCACGCGGCGGCATTCTCGTTGCCATCGCGGCCAAGTTCCAGATGCCGGTGCATTATCTCGGCGTCGGCGAGGCGGTCGACGATCTGGCGCCGTTCTCCGCCCGCGAATTCGCCCGCGCCATTGCCGCGCTCCCGCCTTCGTCATCTTAAAACCGCCAATGTCGGAACGCCCGCAGCTCAATCCCATCGTCAAGCTTGCGCTCGATCTCGGGCCGCTGGTGCTGTTCTTTGGCGCCAATTCCCGCTACGGCATCTTCGCCGCCACCGCGGTTTTCATGGTCGCGGTGCTTGCCGCATTGGTTGTCTCCTACGCCATGACGCGCAGGCTGCCGATCATGCCGGTCGTCACCGCGATCATCGTCGTGGTGTTCGGCGGGCTCACCCTGATCCTGCACGATGCGACCTTCATCAAGGTGAAGCCGACTATCATTTATGGACTGTTCGGCGCGGTCTTGATGGGCGGTCTCGTCTTCAACAAGCCTTTGCTTGGCGTCGTCTTCGACTCGTTGTTCCACTTAAGCGATGAGGGCTGGCGCAAATTGACGCTGCGCTGGGCGATCTTCTTTCTCGCGCTTGCCGTGCTCAACGAAATCGTTTGGCGAAATGCGTCGACCGACGCCTGGGTAACCTTCAAGGTGTTCGGCGTGGTGCCATTGACGATCGTGTTCGGCGCGCTGCAGGTGCCGCTGCTCAAGCGCTACGCCGTCGAACCGGCGGAGTAGGGCGGTCATTCCGGGGCCGAGCCAACGGGTGCGGCCCCAAGTGGCCGGCCCGATGACAAGCTCCGCGAGGAGCCCGGAATCCATAATCGCAGACAACGACAGTTTTTCGTCGACCGTGAGTATGGATTCCGGACTTGCCGCTTCGCGGCAATCCGGATGACGAACTACGACCCACCCTCCACCGCCTTCTCGATCTGCGGCTTGAGGACGGACTCGAAGTTCTCGGGCGTGATGGGTCCGACGAGCTTGTAGGCGATGTGCGCATCGCGGCCGATGACGAAGGTTTCCGGCACGCCATAGACGCCCCATTCGATCGCCGCGCGGCCGTTCTGGTCGGCGCCGGCGGCGGCGAATGGATTGCCGTAACGGCCGAGAAACCGCCGCGCGTTGTCGGCATCGTCCTTGTAATTGATGCCGATCACACGCAGGCGCTGATCCTGCGCCAGCTGCATCAACAGCGGCGCCTCGTCGTGGCACGGCACGCACCACGATGCCCAGACATTCACGACGGTAACCGCGCCCTTGAAGCTTGCCGGGTCGATGCCGGGAACAGCCAGGCCGTCGCGCTTTAATCCGGCGATCGGCGGCAGCGCCGTTTGCGGCACCGAATGACCGATCAGGGCCGAAGGGATCAGCGAGGGGTCGCCGGCATTGAGGCGGATCAGAAACAAGGCCGTGATGCCCGCAAAAAGAATGAGCGGCACCAGGACGACGAACCGGCGCGGACGCATCTCACTATTCCCACTTGCGGTCTCGCTCATGCGCCGTCACTCGCCGTTTGCTCCGCTGCATCGCGCGCGGAGCGTCGCGAGACTCCTGTCGCTTCCAGTTCGGCAAGAATACGGCGCTGCAATCGATAATCGAACATGACCCAGGCGATCAGCGCCACAATCACCACGACGCCGGCGCCATAGGCGGCGATGATGAACTCTATATGGGCCGTCGCCGGCATCGTCAGCCTGCCGCGCTCGCTTGCAGCAAGCGGAGCGTCCGCACCCGCCGCCGCAAGATCTCGTTGCGCATGGCGGCGAGGAGGAGCGTCACGAACAGCAACGTAAACGCCGCCGCCATCAGCAATAGCGGGATCAGGATGGTCGGATCGATGGTCGAGCCGCCGAGGCGAAATACCGATGCGCCCTGGTGCAGCGTATTCCACCAATCGACCGAGAATTTGATGATCGGCAGATCGATTGCGCCGACAAGGGTCAGGATCGCAACCGCGCGCGCCGCCCGCGAGGCGTCTTCGACCGTCCGCCATAGCGCAATCACGCCGAGGTAAAGAAGAAACAGGATCAATTCCGAAGTGAGGCGGGCATCCCATACCCAGTAAGTGCCCCATTCCGGCCGGCCCCACAGCGAGCCTGTGACAAGGCAGAGCAGAGTGAAGGCGGCCCCGAGCGGCGCCGCGGCCTTGGCCGCAACGTCCGCGAGCGGATGACGCCAAATCAGCGTGCCGAACGCGGCGATCGTCATGAGTCCCCAGCACAGCATTCCAAGCCAAGCCGATGGCACATGCAGAAACATGATCTTGACCGTGGCGCCCTGCTGATAGTCGTCCGGCGCCAGCATCGCGCGATAGATCGCGAATGCGAGCACTATGGCAGTCGCGCCGCCAAGCCATGGAATGGCGAGATTCGCTGTGCGCAGGAAGCGCGACGGATTGGCGAGTTCGGAAATGCGCATCGGCAATGTCCTATCCCAATGTCCTATCCCAATCTCCGTATCCTTGGGCTTTCTCACTAGCCACTTCGTCGCCCTTGAACAACGCGGCCTCACTCGACCGCAGCGGTTTGCAGGTGGCTTTCATTCAGGGCTTTCATCCAGCGCTCTCATTCGATGTCCAGTCGCAACGCTGCCGCGGCGGCGAAAGGTCCGATGACAAGACTGGCCAAAGTGAGCGCGCACAAGACCGTAAATGGTGTTCCGAACGGCACTGGTCCGGCAACAGCGGCATTAGCGGCGGCGACGCCAAAAATCAGAACCGGCACGGTCAACGGCAGCACGATGATGGCTAACAGCAGTCCGCCGCGCCGCAGCGTCACCGCGATGGCGGCACCGACGGCGCCGATAAACGTCAGCGCCGGCGTGCCGACCAGAAGCGTGAGCACCAGGCCGGCTTGCGCCGGCGGCTCGATATCGAGGAGGAGGCCGATCAGCGGCGCCGCCACGATCAGAGGGATCGCGGTGGTGAGCCAATGCGCGAGCCCCTTCGCGGCGATGACGAGCTCCAGCGGTGCCCGGCCGGTGAGGATCAGATCGAGCGAGCCGTCCTCGTGGTCGCTGGCAAACAAGCGATCGAGCGCGAGCAGGCTCGCCAGCAGCGCCGCCAGCCAGAGAATGGCTGGTCCAACGCGTTTGAGCAGCGCGAGATCGGGCCCGACGGCGAATGGCATCAGCGTGACGACGACCACAAAGAACAACACGCCGATCATCGCGCCGCCGCCGACCCGAACGGCGATGCGCATGTCGCGCACGAGGAGCGCGGTGAGCGGGGTCATGGTATGACCGCTCCCACCGTTGCTTCCGACCCCCCTCCCAAATACTCCCCAAGGGGGGAGAGATTTCTTTGATCGAGCGACAATTCCTGCGCGCCGCTCAATCCAAGCGCGCCATGCGTTGCCGCCAGAATAAGGCCGCCGTCGGCAAGATGGGATTGCATGAAGCCTGTCAGGCGGTCTCTCCCTGCGGAGTCGAGCAGGCTGGCCGGCTCGTCGAGCAGCCAGATCGGCCGTTTGACGGCGAGAAGCCGTGCGATCGAGAGGCGCCGGCGCTGGCCGGCCGAGAGATAAGCCGCCGGCAAGGCGGCGATGCCGCCAAGCCCGACCGAGCCGAGCGCGTCCTGCACTTTGGTTGTGCCGGCGCCAAAAAAGGCGGCCCAGAAACCTAAGTTCTCCGCTACCGAGAGCGATGGTTTCACCGCGTCCTGGTGGCCGAGATAGTGCGCCTGTTCGGCGATGCTGAGCTCGGGATCGCCACCCTCGAGCCAAAGCCGGCCACCCGCCGGGCGGAGGAAGCCACCAACGATCCGCAGGAGCGACGACTTCCCCGCGCCATTGCGGCCGGTCACGGCCAAGGCCTGCCCGGCCGCGAGGTGAAAGCCGATGCCGGCGAACACGTCGCGGCCGCCGCGGCGGCAGGCCAAATCGCCCGCGCTCAACCGCATCGCCGCAATCCCAAGTAGCGGAAACGGTAGCGGAAACGGTAGCGGAAATGGCTGGCGCTTTCGCCAAAGTTCGAAGCGCCGTTGTGCTGGAAAGGGGCCATGCGCCGCATCATATCGGATCATTCCTTGCCGAACTGGCACAAGCCGCCAAAAGTCCCTATAAGCCGCGACGCTGGGCTGCGGCGCGATGCCAACGCTGCCGCGTCCCGCCCCTATTCATCCCTGTTTCCCTGCGCCCGGGAATAGGGGGAGGCATTCCGGCCATTTCGGCCTCACTGACCTGTGCATTACGTCGGCCGAAGCCGACAGAATGGAAAAAGATCATGGATTTCGTCGACAGCTTCAAATGCCTTCGCCCGCTGAAGGTCGGCTCTAAAACCTACGCCTATTTCAGTCTCCTGGCGGCGGAGAAAAACGGCCTGAAAGGAATTTCGCGGCTGCCGTTCTCGCTCAAAGTGCTGTTGGAAAATTTACTGCGCAACGAGGATGGCCGCTCGGTGACCAAGGAGGACATTCAGGCGGTCGCGCAATGGCTTAAGAACCGAACGTCGGATCGCGAAATCGCCTTCCGCCCCGCGCGCGTCTTGATGCAGGACTTCACCGGCGTCCCGGCGGTGGTGGATCTCGCCGCCATGCGCGACGCCATGGAGCATCTCGGCGGCGATCCCAAGAAGATCAATCCGCTGGTGCCGGTCGATCTCGTCATCGATCATTCGGTGGCGGTGAACTTCTTCGGCCACCGCGACTCGTTCAAGCGCAACGTCGAAGAAGAATACAAACAAAATCAGGAACGCTACCGATTCCTGAAATGGGCGCAGTTGTCATTCGAGAATTTCCGCGTCGTGCCGCCCGGCACGGGCATCTGCCATCAGGTCAACCTGGAATATTTGGCGAAGACCATCTGCAGCACCAAGGCCGCGGTGAAATTCGGCGACAAATCCACTGCCGGCGAGCTTGCTTTCCCCGACACCGTGGTGGGCACGGATTCGCACACCACGATGGTCAATGGGCTGTCGGTGCTCGGCTGGGGCGTCGGCGGCATCGAGGCCGAGGCGGCGATGCTCGGCCAGCCGTATTCAATGGTGTTGCCGGAGGTGATCGGAGTTCGGCTCAACGGCAAGCTCAAAGAGGGTGTCACCGCGACCGATCTGGTTCTCACCGTGACGCAAATGCTGCGCAAGCGCGGCGTAGTCGGCAAGTTCGTCGAATATTTCGGTCCCGGTCTCGCCGGCCTGACCATCGCCGACCGGGCGACGCTCGGGAACATGTCGCCTGAATACGGCGCGACCTGCGGCTTCTTTCCGATCGACGACGACACCATCCGTTATCTGAGCGATACCGGCCGTCCGGCGGACCGGATCGCGCTTGTCGCCGCCTATGCCAAGGCGCAGGGCATGTATCGCACCAAGAATACGCCGGATCCGCTGTTCACCGACGTGCTCAAGCTCGAACTCTCTTCGGTCGAGCCGTCGCTCGCCGGGCCGAAACGGCCGCAGGACCGCATTGCGCTCAAAGAGGTCAAAAGCGGCTTCGTCCAGGCGATGGACAAGGAATTCAACAAGGCCGGCGAATTGGATAAGCGCGTTCCCGTCGAGGGACGCACGCACACGCTCGGCCATGGCGATGTCGTGATCGCTGCCATCACCTCCTGCACCAACACGTCCAATCCATCAGTGATGATCGCGGCGGGCTTATTGGCCAAGAAGGCGGTCGAGAAGGGGCTCATGGTCAAGCCGTGGGTCAAGACCTCGCTGGCGCCCGGCTCGCAAGTGGTGGCGGAGTATTATGAGAAGTCCGGCTTGCAGAAGTCGCTCGATGCGCTTGGTTTCAATCTGGTCGGCTTCGGCTGCACCACCTGCATCGGCAATTCAGGCCCGCTGCCGGAGGAGATTTCGGAGGCCATCAATAAAAGCGATCTGGTCGCCGCTGCGGTCCTCTCCGGCAATCGCAATTTCGAGGGTCGCGTGAATGCTGATGTGCGGGCGAATTATCTTGCTTCGCCGCCGCTCGTCGTCGCCTATGCGCTCGCCGGTTCAATGCAGATCGACGTCGCCAAGGCGCCGCTTGGTACCGATAAGAACGGGCGCAAGGTCTATTTGCGCGATATCTGGCCCACAAGCCGCGAGATCGCCGCAGTCATGCGCAAAAGCATCAACAAACAGATGTTCACGCGCAAATATGCGGACGTGTTCAAGGGCGATGCGCTGTGGCGCAAGATCGCGGTCAGGGGCGGACTGACCTACAAGTGGGACGATCGTTCCACCTATGTGCAGAACCCTCCCTACTTCGACGACATGCCGAAACGCAGCCAGCCGATCGAGGACGTCGTCGACGCCCGCATTCTCGGCCTGTTTCTCGATTCGATCACGACCGACCATATTTCGCCGGCGGGATCGATCAAGGAGGAGAGCCCGGCCGGCGAATATTTGCGCGATCATCAGGTTCGTCCGCGCGACTTCAATCAGTACGGCACGCGGCGCGGCAATCATCAGGTGATGATGCGCGGCACGTTCGCCAATATTCGAATCAAAAATCAGATGGTGCCCGGCGTCGAGGGCGGCTACACGATTCATTACCCGTCGCGTCAGCGCATGACCGTTTACGATGCGGCGATGCGTTACCGGTCGGAGAACGTGCCGCTAGTCGTATTCGCCGGCAAGGAATACGGCACCGGCTCGTCGCGCGATTGGGCGGCCAAGGGTACGGTGCTGCTCGGCATTCGCGCCGTGATCGCGCAGTCGTTCGAGCGCATCCATCGCTCCAATCTGGTCGGCATGGGCGTGGTTCCGCTGGTGTTCGAAGAGGGCACGTCGTGGCAGACGCTCGGATTGCGCGGTGACGAGCAGGTCACCATTCGCGGCCTGCATGGCGATCTCAAGCCGCATCAGCGGCTGCAAGCGGAAATCGTGGCCGCCGACGGCGGGCTCAAGCGCGTGCCGCTGATCTGCCGGATCGATACCGCCGATGAGCTCGATTACTTCCGAAACGGCGGCATCTTGCAGTACGTGCTGCGGCACCTCGCCGCTTAGCGCGACACGTTTTTGCGCAAACAAGATCAATGAGGCGCGCTGTTCGCGCCTCGTTCTCCATTTTCGCGCCTTACGTGCGCCGTTTGGCTCACCGTGAAGTGAGTGGCGGGTGAGGGGCGCGGGCGCTAAAACCCGCGTTCATCGAAACCGTCACCGGAGCCGTGAGGCGGAGGTTGGAATGCAAGCTTGCCGTGTCGCGCCGGCACTCCTCATTACGGGCTTTGTGCTTGCAAGCGTTGTGACGGCACGAGCGGGTGAGCCCCGCGCGGTGCTCGAGCTCTTCACCAGCCAAGGATGTTCCTCGTGTCCGCCGGCCGATCGGCTGGTTGGGCAATTGGCGAACGATTCGTCGCTCATCGCGTTGAGCGTTCCGATCGACTACTGGGATTATCTCGGCTGGCGCGACACGCTTGCCAATCCGGCGCATTCGGCGCGCCAGCGCGCTTATGCGCGTACGCGCGGCGATGGACAGGTTTACACGCCGCAGATCGTCGTTAATGGCTCAGCCGACGCGCTCGGCAGCGATCAAGCAGCGATCGAGCGCGCGATTGCGCAAACCGACCGCAAAACCGGCGTGATGTCGCTGCCGGTGGTCCTTGCGGTCAACAATGGCGCGCTCAACGTCAGTATATCGGATGCAGACAAGGCGCCCGCTGCCGCGGAAGTGTGGCTATGCCCGCTCGCCAAAGCGGTTCCGGTCGCTATCGGTCGCGGTGAGAACCGCGGCCACACCATCACCTACCACAATGTCGTGCGTAATTGGCTCAAGCTCGGCACGTTGAGCGCTGCCCAGTCGAGCTGGAACGTGCCGATCGCGCAGATCAAGGCAGAGGGCATCGACGCCGCCGCGGTCATGGTGCAGGAAGGCAGCCATGACAGGCCGGGCATCATTCTCGGCGCCGCCCTGACAGATATCAGATAGCGCAGCTTTAGAGGTCAGACACTGGCCCTGGATCCGTCCGCGGATCGCGGACCGCTGCGCTCATCGTCCGCCCCCGAAAACAAAAGGCCGGCGCACTGCCGGCCTGAAGGAAAGGGGGATGAATTGCACTCACCTAGAAGCAGTCACAAACGAAACTGTGGCCCGGTCCGTCCGCGCCCCGGGGGGCTGGGGGGCTGAGGAATCCGGAACACGATCCGAACCGGGCCCTGAGGCAACGGTGGCGTGTTTCGCAGGCTAGCTTGGCGTGTGCTTGGCCGAAATCAGGCTGCATTATGATACGGGCTAACGAAGCCGTGATGTCTGGCCCCCAAAATGACGCACCCAAAACACACCGAGCGCGTTTACGCGTGTAGCGCGGGCCGGTGTACGATTCTCAACTCAGGCTAAGCCCGAACTCTGTGAGCCGGATTGGCATGGCCGGGGTTTGCCCTGCGACAGGGCTTGCCGCAGCTTTGTTCCGGCGCGATCATAACGGTTAAGGTGACATGAGCCTGCAGGTCAGGCTCGATCAACAGGAGGCGCCGTCATGGATTTCGGCGAAATCGATCCAAGCCCGTGGCGCGGGGACGAGCATCGTGCGCACGTCCCCGCTCACGAAGTGACATTCAGCCGCCGCGAGCTTGACCGGCTCCTGCGGCTTTACGGCCGCAAGGTCGCGGCCGGCGAGTGGCGCGATTACGCCATCGATTTCCTCAAAGACCGCGCGGTTTTCTCCGTGTTCCGCCGCGCCTGTGAAGTTCCGATCTACCGCATCGAGAAAAATCCCAAGCTGGCGCGCCGCCAGGGCGCGTATTGCGTTATTTCGGCGACCGGACATATCGTGCGACGCGGCCAGGAATTGGATCGGGTGCTCGGCGCGCTCGACCGCTCGCTGCGGGTGGTGGCGGGCTGAGTTTCTTTTTCCGGAGCGCAGCACGAAGTGATGCGCTGCAGACCCGGGATCTTCACGGGCACCGAGTGTGGAAAGTTCCCGGATCTGCGGTGCAGCGCGCAGCGTTGCACCGCGTCCGGGAAACGCAGCGGATTAAGGCGCCGCGCTATCGCCCTCTCCCAGCGCGCGCTGCATCAGCACCGTGTCGAGCCATTTGCCGTGCTTGAAGCCGACTGAGCGCAGCGTGCCGATGTGGCGAAAGCCGGCGCGCTCATGCAGCGCGATCGAGCCGATTTGCGCCGAATCGCCGATCACCGCGATCATCTGTCGGTAGCCGCGCTGCGCACTTGCGGCGATGAGAGCTCGCAGCAATAGCGCACCAATTCCTTTGCGGTGCATGTTCGCCGCGACGTAGACCGAATCTTCAACGCTCCAGTTGTAAGCCGGCCGCGTTCGGTACGGGCCGGCATAGGCGTAGCCGGCGACAACGCTTTCGATCTCGGCGGTAAAGTAGGGATAGCCGTTATTCACAAGCGCGGTTTGCCGGCGCAGCATTTCCGCTCCGTCCGGAGGTTCGATCTCGAACGACGCAGTGCCGTTAAGAACGGCCTCGGCGTAGATACGAGTGATCGCCCCGATGTCGCCCGGCAGCGCCGGACGGATGATGACCTTCTGCATCGCGCGCCGAACCTGCCAGAAAACAGCCGGACGCGAAATACAGGCAAACAAAAACGCCCCGGATTGCTCCGGGGCGTTTTGTTAATCGCGACGCGTTGCGTCAGCGGCGGTCGCCGAATAAGCGCAGCAACATCAGGAACAGGTTGATGAAGTCGAGATAGAGCGACAGCGCGCCCATGACCGCCTTGCGGCCGCCGACCGTGCCGTCGTCCATCGGGCTGTACATTTCCTTGATCCGCTGCGTGTCGTAGGCGGTAAGCCCGGCGAACACGACGACGCCGATGATCGAGATCGCCCAATCGAGCCCGGTCGAATGCAGGAAGACGTTGACCAGGCTGGCGATGATGATGCCGATCAGTCCCATAAACATGAAGGAACCGATGCCGGTGAGATCGCGCTGCGTCGTATAGCCGTACAGGCTCAGAGCGCCGAAGGTCGCAGCCGAAATAAAGAACACCCGCGTGATTGAAGCGTGGGTATAGACCAGGAAGATCGACGCCAGCGACAGTCCGAGCAAGCCGGCATAGACGAAGAACAGCATCAGCGCCGTTCCCGGCTGCAGCCGGTTGATGCTAAAGCTCAGCACGAAGACGAGACCCAGCGGCGCCAGGACCAGAATCCACAACAGCGGGCTCTGGAATATGGCCTGGCCGAAAGCGGTCAGTTGCAGTCCGGCGCTGGTCTCCACGACCGCGGCCGAGAAGGTGAGCCACGCAACCACGCCGGTAAGCGCCACGCCCGAGGCCATGTAGTTATAGACGCGGATCATGTAGGCGCGCAGGCCTGCATCGATTGCGACTTGGTCCGCGCGATAGCCGGTGCGGGTGGCCGCGTAATTCCGATCGAGGTCGGACATCGAATTTCCCCTGTTTTGCCCGGCGCGCAGGCCGGGTCTGGCATCCGGCCAAAGCCGGAATTGGTGTGCCAAGAATCTAGTGCGAAAGGCGCGCCCGCGCCAGATGGGCGCAAGGCCATATTTTCCGGCCTGTTACAAAGTTTTCATGCTTTTTGCCGACCGAAAACTCAAAGGTTGCGCAGCACCTCGGCCGGTTTGCGGCCGAGCGCCCCGAAGGTGCCGGCAAGGCCGATCACGAGTGTAACCGCGAGCGCCGCGGCCGCGGTTTCGATGGCGGCGCCGGGCGCCCATTCGAACGGAAATTCCATGACGCCGCTGACCACCAAATCGGCGGCCAGCGTGCCCGCGGCAATGGCGAAGATCGCCGTGGCAAGCCCGATCAGGAGATACTCAATCGCATAGGCCGCGGTCAGCTGCGCCCGCGTCGCGCCAAAAGTCTTCAGCACCACCGCGTCATAGATGCGAAAGCGCTGGCTCGCCGCGAGCGCGCCGCCGAGCACCAAAGCCGCCGCAATGAGCGTGATCGCGCTCGCCCCGCGCAGCGCCATCACCAGCTTGCCGACCAGCGCGTCGATCGCGTCGAGCGCATCCTTCACCCGGACCGCAGTGACAGTCGGAAAGGCGCCGCCGAGCGCCCAGATGATTGCCGCTTCCTCTGCGGTGGTACCGCCGTCGGCGAATGTGAGCGTAGCAATATCGCTGTGCGGAGCGCCATCGAAAACGCCGGGCGAGAATACCAGCACGAAATTGATGCCGAGATTTTCCCAGTCGACCGCACGCAGATTCGCAATCCGGGCCGTCACGCTGCGGCCGAGTACATTGACGGTGATGGTGTCGCCGATTTTCAGATCGAGATCGTGCGCCGTCCTGCTTTCGAGCGAGACGAGCGGCTCCCCCGTATAGGACGCGTTCCACCACGTGCCGTCGACAATACGCGAACCGGGCGGCACTGCGCGCGCATAGGTGATGCCGCGATCGCCGCGCAGCACCCAGCGCGAACGATCGGGTGGCTTGAGATCGTCGGCGTTCACGCCGTTGGCGGCGACGATGCGCCCGCGCAGCATCGGTACCCGCTCGAGCTTTGCCCCCAATGCCTGTTCGTGGACGAAGGCATCGAAACGGTCCGCTTGCGCCGCCGGGATGTCGAGGAAGAAGAACGACGGCGCCTTGTCCGGCAGCGCGGCGGCGAATTCCCGATGCAGATTGCCCTCGATTTCCGCGATCGTGACCAGAATCGCGAGCCCGAGCCCGAGCGAGAGCATGACGCTCGGGGTCAATGCCCCGGCGCGATGAATATTGGCGATGGCAAGCCGCAGCACGGTGGAGTTTTGTCGCGGCACCCGCCTTGCCATCGCCATGACCAGCGCCGCAACCAGTCGCAGAAGTACGAACACGGCCGCCGCCGCGGCGAGGAAAAATGCCGCGATGCGGCGATCATAGGTGGTGAACACGGCAAGCGCCGCAAGACTGGCAACGATCGCACCGCTCGCGACGATGTAGCGCGCGCGGGGCCACGATCGCCCGCCGGCAACCTGATCGCGGAACAGCATCGAGACTGAAATGTCGTGAGCGCGGCCGAGCGGCCATAGCGAAAAAGCGAGTGCGGTAAGAATGCCGTAGGCAATTGACAAGACCAGCACGCCTGGCTGAAGCGCCGGTTCGACCGGCAGCGGAAGAATTGCACCGAAGAAATACGCAATCACGAACGGCAGGGCGGCACCGAGGGCGGTGCCGATCAACGTTGCGAACAAGGCAACGGCGATGATTTCGGTGCAGTAGACCGCGAAAATGCCGCCACCGCTCGCGCCGAGCGCTTTAAGCGTCGCGATCGTATCGCGGTTGCGCGCCAGATGGCTGGCCACGGCGTTGGCGACGCCGACGCCGCCAATAAGCAGCGTGGCCAAGCCGAGGAGTGTCAGATATTGCGAGAAGCGCTCGACATTGCGCTCGAGCTGCGGCGAAGCCCTGCTGCGGCTGCGGGTCTCCCAACCGGCCTCCGGGAATTCGACTTGCGCCTGCTTCTCCACTGCGGCGACCGCGCCGTCGCCTGACTGCGGCTGCGGCAGCCGCAGCCGATATTGCCAGCGCACGAGGCTGCCGGGTTGCAAAAGGCCGCTTGCGCGCAGCGCCGCCTCACTGATCAACAAACGCGGACCAAGGCTGATCGCACCGGCGAGCTTGTCCGGTTCACTGGCGACCGTCGCGCGCAGTTCAAATTCGGCATCGCCAATCTTGATGCGGTCGCCCGCCTTCAAGCCAAGCCGCGTGAAAAGCAGCGGGTCCGCCGCGGCGCCGAAGGCGCCGTCGCTCTGCGCCAGCAAAACCGCAAGCGGCAGCGGCGGATCGGTGGTGAACGCGCCGAATAGCGGATAGCGATCATCGACAGCTTTGACTTCGACCAGCGTGGCGGTAACGGCGCCGCCGCTTGTATTTGCCGGCGGGTTTGTAAGCGCAGGCGCTGCGGGAGGAGCCATTGGACGAGCCATTGGACGGGCCATGGCGCGCAAGCTGGCGGCTACGGAAACCGTGCCATGCGCATCGAGGAAAGCGCGTTCGGTATCATCGGCCTCACGTTGAATGAGCGAGAAGGCGAGATCGCCGCCAAGGATCACACGGCCGGCTTTGCCGATGCCCTCGGTGAGGCTTGCGGCGACCGAACCGACGCCGGCGATCGCCAAGACACCGAGTGCGATGCAGGCAATGAAAACGCCAAAGCCGCGCAGGCCGCCGCGCAGATCGCGCCAAGCAAACCGCCAAGCAAACCGGCCGGCAAAGCCGGCAGGCCATCCGGCGGCAGGCGTGGACAATGCAGAGCGGGAATTGAGCGTCACCGTCATGTGAGCCCGCTCATCCGATTCTCGATTCCGCCGGGGCATGCGCCTCGATATGTCCCGAACGCATATGCAGCACGCGACTGCAGCGCGCCGCCAGCGCGGCATCGTGTGTGACCAAAACAAGCGTGGTGCCGCGCTCGGCATGGCCGCGGAACAAAAGCTCGATGATTTCGCTTCCGGTCGCTTCGTCGAGATTGCCGGTCGGCTCATCGGCGACGATGATCGCCGGGTCCGGCGCCAGGGCGCGGGCTAGCGCGACCCGTTGTTGCTCGCCTCCGGAAAGCTCGGCGGGATAATGCCACGCGCGCTGCGCCAAGCCGACGGCGGCAAGTTCGCGCTCGGCGATTGCCTTTGCGTCGCCGACGCCGGCGAGTTCGAGCGGCACTGCGACATTCTCGAGCGCCGTCATTGTCGGAATCAGATGGAAAGCCTGAAACACGATGCCGATGTTGCGGCCGCGAAAGCGCGCCAGCCGATCCTCGTCGAGCGCGCGCAAATTTTGCCCGGCGACGACAACCGTGCCGGAATTCGGCCGCTCCAATCCGGTCATCACCATCAGCAGCGTGGACTTGCCCGAGCCCGAAGGTCCGAGTAGGGCAACAGCCTCGCCACGACCTATATGAAGATCGATGTCTTTAAGTATATGCACCCGCGCCGCGCCGCGGCCGAGCGAAAGATTGACACCGTCAATGCTCACGGCTTCGCCCGCTAACAGGCGCCCGGATATGTCATTCATGGGTTCGACCGGCTCTGCAAAGGTGACCGCCTCGTCGCATTGCAATGAGACACCGCCGTGGCATCAGGCACGCGTTCGCTCATATGGGTTGCGGCGAGCGTTCTACCAAATCATTGCGGCCTGTTGTGCGCTGCTCTTTGGCGCAATGAATCCGAACTTTGCGATAGCCGAGACCCTGCTTCATATCGTTGTATTGGGCGATTCGCTCACCGCAGGTCTCGGACTTGCCGCCAAAGATGGATTTGTGCCGCGGCTCCAGGCGGCGCTGGTGGCGCAAGGAGCCAAAGTCGACATCGTCGATGCCGGCGTTTCCGGCGACACCGCCTCGGACGGATTGGCCCGCCTGGACTGGTCGGTGCCGGAGGGGACCGACGCCGCGATCGTCGAACTTGGCGCCAACGACATGCTGCGCGGCATCGACCCGCAAGTCACGCGCGCGGCGCTTGATGCCATCCTGGCGCGGCTGGCGCAGCGTCATATTGTGGTCATGCTATGCGGCATGAGGGCAGCGCCGAATTTCGGCGTCGATTACGGTCACGCGTTTGAGCGCATCTATCCCGAGCTTGCGGCCAAATACGGCGCTGTCCTTTACCCGTTCTTTCTCGATGGCGTTGCCGCCGAGCACACCCTGATGCAGCAAGACGGTATGCATCCGAATACGGCGGGCGTCGCGGTCATCGTGCGGCGGATTCTACCCATGGTGCAGGAACTCATCGCCCGGGTCCGGGCACAAAAACCGTCCTAGGTCAAACTCATTCGCGCGCCGCGTTGCAGCGAGTTTTTGCCGTAGAGGGTTGCGCCAGCGCGGTAATCACCGCATTCTGCAGCTATCGCGAATCGCCCGGCAAAAAGCCGTAAAAGAGCCCGGGGCCGGGATCGCAGCGATCCTCTTGTGCGGAGGTTGTCGTGCCCCGCTTGTTCACCGGAGTTGAAATCCCGCCGGCCGTAAGCCGATCGCTCGCCATGATGCGGGGCGGGCTGCCCGGCGCCCGCTGGATCGATCCGGAGAACTATCATCTGACGCTGCGCTTCATCGGCGACATCGACGACGCTTTGGCGCACGAGATTGTCGGCGTGCTTGGCCGCGTTCATCGCCAGGCGTTTGATCTGCGCCTCGATGGACTGACCTCGTTCGGCGGCCGCAAGCCGCGGGCTGTCGTCGCCGCGGTGGCGCCGGTCGCGCCGTTGATGGAGCTGCAGGGGGAGCATGACCGGCTCCTGCAGCGGCTCGGGCTCGAACCGGAGGGACGCAAATACACGCCGCACGTGACGCTGGCGCGCTTGCGCGATTCATCGAGCCGGCAAGTCGCCGAATATTTGGCGGCGCGCGGCCACTACCGCTCGTCGCCGTTCGAGGTCTCGCGGTTTGTGTTGTTCTCCTCGCGCGCTTCGGTCGGCGGCGGGCCTTATGTCGTCGAAGAGCCCTATCCCCTCGCTGCCCATGACGTGAGACGCGTTCAACGCGTCGGTTGAGTGGGAACGGCGCCTCCGGCCGCACTTTCCCCGGCAAAAGCGAAGCAACGAGCGGCGTTGATTCTAGGCGCGCAGCATCCGCGATTGCAGATCGAGCATGGCGGTGGCGAAGCCGTGACTGTCCGACATCACTTCGCGCATCAATGACAGCGGCGTCGGGCGCGAGGATTCGACCTCGCCAATCACGGTCTCGAAGTCGAATGAAAGCTCGGCATCGAATTTGCGGGCGAGCTGCTGCATGCGCCGATTCTCGGCGAGGCAGGCCATGTGCAGGAGGCGGAAACCGCGGTTGCGTGCGGCCAGCAAAGTGCGGCGCAGCAATGCCGAGCCGACGCCGTGACTCTGCCAATCCTTTTCGACGCTGAATGCCGCTTCTGCCTCGCGCGGAAATCCCGCTCCGAGCGGGCGCAGCTCCGCGGCGCCTCGCATCGTGCCGCCGACAAAGAAGCCATGCACGATCGTGTCCAGGCCGCTGCCGAGATCGACGTAGTTGCGAATGAAGTAATCGGACACGCCGCCAGAAAACCGGTTACGCCGGCTTTGCGCGTCCAGACGCAGCAGATGGTCGCGATATTTGGCGGTCTCTCCGATCCACAATTTGCGGACTACACCGCCTTCGGGGAGGATTTCTTTCATTGGGTCTCCTGACGTTATCGTCGACAAGACCCGCCTTGATTCCGCTTCCTCCCTGAAAGCACACGAGCGCAGCGAATAAATCGTGCGCTCGGCGAATCACAGCATCATGTTGGGCCGCGGCGGCAAATTGGCAAGACGAAGGATTGAGCAACATGCCTATATTCCGTATACGCATGGCTCCCAACGCATTTGCGACCGTTTGCTGACGAAACCAAGACCTTCACTGAGAAGACCTGCACTGAAAAGCTTTGCGCTTCACTGTCGTCGGCGACGATGCTGATGCGGCCCCACCTTCGACTAATCACGACCGTCATCTTTCGTTCACACCCGTTAATCACGACCTGCCGCGCCAAGTGGCAAATTCATGGCCTCATTCCGATGGCGAGCTCCGTTGCAACCAGTTATGCCGCCAATGTTGCCGCCGGCCGCATCGAACGTGATGATGCGCAGCTCACCATCGTTGAAAAAATGACACGGCTGGAGGCGCGGATTTCCGAATACCGCGTTGCGCGAAAATCATCAGCGCTCGACTGGCTGTTCACCGGCCCCGAGCGGGCGCAGCCACCGATCAAGGGCCTTTATATCTATGGCGAGGTCGGTCGCGGCAAAACGATGCTGATGGATTTGTTTTTTGACAGCAGTCCGGTCGAGCGAAAACGCCGCGCGCATTTCCACGAATTCATGCTCGACGTTCACGAACGCATTTTTCTCATCCGACAGAAAATGAAATTCGGCGAACATGCCGACGAGGACCCGATCCGGCTCGTCGCCGAGGAGTTGGCCGAAGAGTCTTGGCTGCTCTGCTTTGACGAGTTTCACGTCACCGACATTGCCGATGCGATGATTCTCGGCCGGCTTTTCGCGCAACTGTTCGAACGGGGCATCGTCGTCGTGGCGACGGCGAACGTGCCGCCAGACGAACTCTACAAGGATGGGCTCAACCGCGCTCTGTTCGTGCCGTTCATCGCCATGCTCAACGCCCGCATGGACGTCGTGCGGCTCGCCGCGCGCACTGATTTCCGTCTGGAGAAGCTCGTCGGCCAGCCGGTATGGTATGTGCCGGATGATGCGACGGCCGACGCGCGCCTGGAAGACGCTTGGCGGCGGCTCATCGGAGGCAACCACGGCGCCGCGCGGGACTTGGCGTTGAAAGGACGCCTCGTTCATGTGCCGCACGCCTTTATGGGGGTGGCGCGATTTTCATTCCACGATCTGTGCGAACAGCCGCTTGCGGCCGCGGATTATCTGCGGATCGCACACGAGTTTCACACCATTGTTCTCGACCACGTTCCGGCGATGACTTACGACAACCGCAATGCCGCGAAGCGTTTCATCATCTTGATCGACACGCTCTACGATATGAATGTGAAGCTGATCACGTCCGCGGCTGCTCCTCCCGAAGCGTTGTACCGTGCCGATGAAGGATTCGAAGCGCGGGAATTCAAGCGCACCGCGTCGCGGTTGATTGAGATGGGCTCGCAATCCTATCTGGCTCGCCCGCATGGCGCCGGACACGAGCGAATCTCGGGCTCGTCTGCGGGCATCGTGGAGACTTAGGGCTAACCGGCGAAATTCGCGACCAGCATTGCCGCGACCACCGCGGTCATCAGCGCGGTCGCCGCCCAGCCGCAAAGCATCAGCAGGCGCGATGCCGCAAACGCTCCCATGATCCTGCGGTTGCCGACGACCAGCATCATGGCCGCCATCAGCGGCACGGCGACGATGCCGTTGACCACGGCACTCCAGAACAGCATCCGGATCGGGTTGAAGGACGTTAAGGCCGCGGCCAGCCCGGCGAGCGTGGCCGCAGCGACGATCAAGTAAAAGCCGGGCGCGCCCCGCACCGGCATTTCCAGGCTGCCGCGCCAGCCGAGGCTTTCCGCCACCGCATAGCCGGCCGAGCCTGCCAGCACCGGGACCGCAAGTAATCCGGTGCCGATGATTCCCAGCGAGAACAGCAAAAACGTCAGCGGTCCGGCGAGCGGTCGCAGCGCCTCGGCGGCCTGTTCGGCGGTGCTGATTTGCGTGATGCCGTGGGCGTGCAAGGTCGCGGCCGTCGTTACGATGATGAAAAAACCGATCAGATTGGAATAGATCATGCCGGTCATGGTGTCGAAGCGGATGCGCGTTACGTCGCGCCGCGCCAGGCGTTTCCTGGTGCTTGCGGCGACGCTTGCGCCAGGATGAGTGCGCAACTTTCGTTCTTCGACTTCGTGCGAGGCCTGCCAGAAGAACATGTAGGGGCTGATCGTGGTGCCGAAGATCGCCACCAGCGTCAGCATGAAATCGTAATCCCATGACACCCGCGGAACGAAGGTCGCGGCAAGCACCTCGCCCCACGGGATGCGGATGCTGAATGCGGCCGCCACATAGGCAAACAGGACCAGCGTCAGCACTTTCAGATATTTCGAGTAGCTGTGATACGGCACCAGGATCTCGGCCGTGAGACAGCCGATCCCGAACAAGACGACATAGATCAGCGTCGATCCGCCCGCGACCAGCCGCAGCGCGTCGCCCATCGCCGCGATGTCGGCGGCGATATTGAGCGTATTGGCGATAAGCAACAATCCGACCATGGCATAGAGCACGGTCGCCGGCATCGCCTTGCCGAGATTGGCGGCGAGACCCCGGCCGGTCACCGCGCCGATCCGGGCGGTCACCATCTGGATCGCAATCATGAACGGCGTCGTGACAAACATCGTCCAGCTCAACGCATAGCCGAACTGCGCGCCGCCTTGGGAATAAGTGGCGATGCCGCTCGGATCATCATCGGCGGCGCCCGTCACGAGGCCCGGTCCAAACATGCGGAATAATCGGCGCGCCGAAGCGATCATCGATCCGGTATAGGTGCTGACGTTGGTCATCATGTCCGTCATTTTCGATTCGGCTCGCGGGCGCAAGATATTTTCGGCTGATCAATGGTAGGCCCGCTTTCGTTCCCGCGGCCGGCCGCGCTCCTGCCCTTGAACGGGTGATCCGAAACGGCTAATGACGCCGTAAGACCCGGCCTTTTCGAGCAATCAAGGACATTTATCTGATGCCGCGAAACAAGATCGCATTGATAGGTTCGGGCCAAATTGGCGGCACGCTGGCGCACCTGATCGGCCTTAAGGAGCTCGGCGACGTCGTGTTGTTCGACGTGGCCGAGGGCGTGCCCCAGGGCAAGGCGCTCGATCTCGTGCAGTCGTCGCCGGTTGAGGGTTTCGACGCCCGTTTTGTCGGTACCAATTCTTATGAAGCGATCGAAGGCGCCGCGGTGTGCATTGTCACCGCCGGCGTGCCGCGCAAGCCCGGCATGAGCCGGGACGATCTGCTTGGCATCAATCTGAAGGTCATGGAGCAGGTCGGCGCCGGCATAAAAAAATATGCGCCCGGTGCCTTGGTCATCTGCATTACCAATCCGCTCGATGCGATGGTCTGGGCGCTGCAGAAGTGCTGCGGCCTGCCCAAGAATATGGTCATCGGCATGGCCGGCGTGCTCGATTCGGCGCGCTTTCGTTATTTCCTGGCGGATGAATTCAATGTCTCGGTCGAGGATGTCACCGCCTTCGTGCTCGGCGGCCACGGCGACTTGATGGTGCCGCTGGTGCGCTATTCGGCCGTCGCCGGCATACCGCTTCCCGATCTGGTGAAGATGGGCTGGACGACGCAGGCGCGCATCGAGGAGATCGTCGAGCGCACCCGCAATGGCGGCGGCGAGATCGTCAGCCTCTTGCGCACCGGCTCGGCCTTTTATGCGCCCGCCTCCTCGGCAATCGCGATGGCAGAGAGTTATTTGCGCGACAAGAAGCGGGTGCTCCCCGCCGCCGCGTGGCTCAATGGCGAATATGATCTTAAGGACATCTATGTCGGCGTGCCGGTGGTGATCGGTGGCAAAGGGGTCGAGCGGATTGTCGAAATCGAACTCAACAGCGCCGAGCGCGCGATGTTCGAAAAATCGGCGCAGGCAGTCCAGAGCCTCATCGACGCGTGCAAGAGGATCGCGCCCGATCTGGGGAAATGAATTCGCGTTTCCCGGGCGCAGCGCAGCACGAAGTGGTGCGCTGCAGACCCGGGACCTTTGAATGCTAAGGTCCCGGATCAGCGGTGCACCGTTTCACGCTGCACCGCATCCGGGACACGCGGGAACAAAATGAACATCCACGAATATCAGGCCAAGGCGATATTGCGGGAATTCGGCGTGCCGGTGCCGCGCGGGGTCGCAGCGTTCACCACACAGGACGCGGAAAAGGCTGCCAATGAGCTCGGCGGTCCGGTTTGGGTGGTCAAGGCGCAAATTCACGCCGGCGGTCGCGGCAAAGCCGGCGGCGTCAAAGTCGTCAAATCGGTCGCCGAGGCGAAGCGTGAAGCCGAGCGGATGCTCGGCTCTGTTCTGGTCACGCACCAAACCGGGCCGCATGGCCGGCAGGTGCGCCGCGTTTATATCGAGGAAGGCTCCGCGATCGAGCGCGAATATTATCTCTCGGCGCTGGTCGATCGGTCCACGTCGCGGGTGGCCTTCGTGGCGTCCACCGAGGGCGGCATGGACATCGAAGAAGTCGCGCACAACACGCCGGACAAGATCGTGAGTTTCTCGATCGATCCGGCGACCGGCTTCATGCCGCATCACGCGCGCCACGTAGCGCAGGTCCTGGGCTTTAACCGCGAACTGACCAAGCAAGCCGAAGACATGCTGCCGAAGCTCTATCGGGCCTTCCTGGCCAAGGACATGAGCCTCCTTGAGATCAATCCGCTGGTCGTGACCAAAACCGGCCAGCTCATTTGTTTGGACGCCAAGATTGCGTTCGACGACAACGCGCTATACCGCCATGCCGACGTAATGGCGTTGCGCGACATCAATGAAGAGGACGAAAAGGAGATCGAAGCGTCGCGCCACGATCTCAATTACGTCGCGCTCGACGGCACGATCGGCTGCATGGTCAATGGCGCCGGCCTCGCCATGGCCACCATGGACATCATCAAGCTTTACGGCGAGACGCCGGCCAATTTCTTGGATGTCGGCGGCAGCGCGACCAAGGAGAAAGTGGCGGCTGCTTTCAAGATCATCACGTCGGATCACAACGTGAAGGGCATTCTGATCAATATTTTCGGCGGCATCATGAAATGCGACGTGATCGCCGAGGGCGTGGTCGCCGCGGTCAAGGAAGTCGGGCTGCGCGTGCCGCTGGTGGTGCGACTCGAAGGCACCAATGTCGAGCTCGGCAAGAAGATCATCGCCGAATCGAATCTCAACGTCACTTCGGCCGATGATCTCGACGATGCGGCGCAGAAGATCGTTGCCGCTGTGAAGAAAGTGTGAGCGCCGGGGCAGACTAATGTCCATCCTGATAAACAAAAACACCAAGGTGATCTGCCAAGGCTTCACCGGCAAGAACGGCACCTTCCATTCCGAGCAGGCGATCGCCTACGGCACCAAAATGGTCGGCGGCACTTCGCCCGGCAAAGGCGGCATGACCCATCTCGGCCTGCCGGTCTTCGATACGGTCATCGAAGCGCGCGAGAAGACCGGCTGCGATGCCAGCGTCATCTATGTGCCGCCGCCCGGCGCTGCTGACGCGATCTGCGAGGCGATCGCGGCGGAGATTCCGCTGATCATCTGCATCACCGAGGGTATTCCGGTCGCCGACATGGTGAAGGTCAAGCGCGCGCTGTCGGGGTCGCGCTCGCGGCTGATCGGACCCAATTGTCCCGGCGTCATGACCGCGGGCGAGTGCAAGATCGGCATCATGCCCGCGAATATCTTCAAACCCGGCAAGGTCGGGATCGTGTCGCGCTCCGGCACGCTGACCTACGAAGCCGTGTTTCAAACGACGCAAGTTAGCCTCGGCCAGACCACCGCAGCCGGCATCGGCGGCGATCCGGTCAAAGGCACCGATTTCATCGAGGTCCTGGAAATGTTTCTCGCCGACCAGCAAACCGAAGCGATCATCATGATCGGCGAAATCGGCGGCGCATCCGAGGAAGATGCCGCGCAGTTTCTCAAGGACGAAGCCAAACGCGGCCGCAAGAAACCGATGGTCGGCTTCATCGCCGGACGGACCGCCCCGCCTGGCCGCCGCATGGGCCATGCCGGCGCGATTATCGCCGGCGGCAAGGGCGACGCCGAGTCCAAGATCGCCGCCATGGAAGCAGCCGGCATCAAAGTCGCGCCATCGCCGGCGCGGCTCGGCAAGACGCTGGCTGAAATATGGAAGTGACTGTTCATTGTTTCATCTTTTGCCGGCAAGGTTGAGCAATTAAATAGAGCTAGAAAGGAAATCCTGTGGGCCGCCGGAGCGAAGTTTGACTATTTCCGGCGCTCGTGCCTTTGCCGCTTTAATCCCATCCGAGCTTGCTTGAAGGTCGCTGATGTCTCGCCAAGACGCCAATGCCGCTTTCGCCCGTACCTCGTTTCTTTATGGCGGCAATGCCGCCTATATCGAAGACCTCTATGCCCGCTACGAGACCGACCCGAAAGCGCTCGATGCGGCGTGGCAATCGTTCTTCCAAAGTCTCAAGGACGATCGCGCAGATGTCGAGCGCAACGCGCAAGGTCCATCTTGGCAGCGGCGCGATTGGCCGGTGCTGTCTTCGAACGAGCTAACCGGCGCGCCTGACGCCGGTTGGCAACAGACGACCGCGGCGATCGGCGGCAAGCTGAAAGCGCAGGTGCAGGCGCGCGGTGTTGAAATCACGTCCGCCGAGGTTGAGCGCGCCACCCGCGATTCGATCAGGGCGCTGATGCTGATCCGCGCCTATCGGGCGCGCGGGCATTTTCATGCCAATCTCGATCCGCTCGGGCTCGAACCGCCGCAAAATGAAGAAGAGCTCGATCCGCGCTCTTACGGCTTCGGCGATGCTGACCTCGACCGGCGGATTTTTCTCGACCATGTGCTGGGGCTCGAATTCGGCACCATCCGTGAGATCGTCGCGATTCTACGCCGAACCTATTGTCAGACGCTCGGCGTCGAATTCCTCCACATTTCCGATGCCGCGCAGAAAAGCTGGATCCAGGAGCGCATCGAGGGGCCGGACAAGGAAATCACGTTCACGCGCGAAGGCAAGCGCGCCATCCTCAACAAGCTCGTTGAAGCCGAAGGCTTTGAGAAATTCTGCGACGTGAAATTCACCGGGACCAAGCGTTTCGGCCTCGACGGCGCCGAAGCGATGATCCCGGCGCTGGAGCAGATCATCAAGCGCGGCGGCGCGCTCGGCGTGCACGACATCGTCATCGGCATGCCGCATCGCGGCCGGCTCAGCGTTCTGGCGCAAGTGATGGCCAAGCCGCACCGCGCCATCTTTCATGAATTCAAGGGCGGCTCATCCACCCCTGATGCGGTCGAAGGCTCAGGCGACGTGAAATATCATCTCGGCGCTTCGTCGGACCGCGAATTTGACAACAACAAAGTGCATCTGTCGCTGACCGCGAACCCGTCGCATCTCGAGATTGTTGATCCCGTGGTGCTCGGCAAAGTGCGGGCCAAGCAGGATCAGCTCGGCGCCACGCCGGACGACCGCACCATGGTGATGCCGCTGCTCATTCACGGCGACGCATCCTTCGCCGGGCAGGGCGTGGTTGCGGAATGTTTCGGGCTTTCTGGGCTGCGCGGCCATCGCACCGGCGGTTCGCTGCATTTCATCGTAAACAATCAGATCGGCTTTACCACCAATCCGCGCTATTCCCGCTCGTCGCCTTATCCGTCCGATGTCGCCAAGATGATCGAGGCGCCGATCTTCCACGTCAACGGCGACGATCCGGAAGCCGTGGTGTTCGCCGCCAAGATCGCGACCGAGTTCCGGCAGAAATTCCAGAAGCCGGTGGTCATCGACATGTTCTGCTATCGCCGGCACGGCCACAACGAAGGCGACGAGCCGTCATTCACCCAGCCGCTGATGTACAAGGCGATCGCCACGCATCCGACGACGCTCGAAATCTACAGCAAGAAACTCATCGGCGAAGATGTCGTGAGCGCCGGCGAAGTCGAGACTATGAAGGCGCAATGGCGCGCTCACCTCGATGCCGAGCTCGAAGCGGGGCTCGGCTACCGCGCCAATAAGGCCGATTGGCTCGATGGCCGCTGGTCCGGCTACACGACTGCGGGCGACGCCGACGATCCGCGCCGCGGCCAAACCGGCGTCGAAATCGCCACACTGAAGGATATTGGCGGCAGGATTACTGCAGTGCCGCCAGATTTCCATTTGCACAAAACGCTGCAGCGCTTTCTCGACAATCGGCGCAAGGCGATCGAGACCGGCGCCGGGATCGATTGGGCGACCGCCGAGGCGCTCGCTTTCTGTTCGCTGTTGCTCGAACGTCACCGTGTTCGGCTTTCGGGTCAGGATTCCGAACGCGGCACCTTCTCGCAGCGTCACTCGGTCCTGATCGATCAGGAGAACGGAAAGCGCTACACGCCTTTCAACAGTCTGCGCGACGGCCAGACGCGCTTCGAAGTGATCAATTCGATGCTGTCGGAAGAAGCCGTGCTCGGCTTCGAATACGGCTATTCGCTGGCCGAGCCGGACGCGCTCACGCTGTGGGAAGCGCAATTCGGCGATTTCGCCAACGGCGCCCAGGTTCTGTTCGATCAGTTCATCTCGTCCGGCGAGCGCAAATGGCTGCGCATGTCGGGACTGGTCTGCCTGTTGCCGCACGGCTACGAAGGCCAGGGGCCGGAGCATTCGTCGGCGCGGCTGGAGCGCTTTCTCTCGATGTGCGCCGAGGACAATATGCAGGTGGCGAACTGCACGACGCCGGCGAACTACTTTCATATCCTGCGCCGCCAGCTCAAGCGCGACTTCCGCAAGCCGCTGATCCTGATGACGCCGAAATCGCTCTTACGGCACAAGCGTGCGGTGTCGCGGCTTGACGAAATTGGCCCGGGCACTTCGTTCCACCGGTTGTTATGGGACGATGCGCAATTGCAGCCGAACGAAAAGATCAAGCTCGTCGCCGACGACAAGATCCGGCGCATCATCCTGTGCTCCGGCAAGGTGTATTACGATCTCTACGAGGAGCGGGAGCGCCGTGGCATCGACGATATCTATCTCCTGCGGATTGAGCAGCTCTATCCGTTCCCGACCAAGGCGCTGATGACGGAAATGTCGCGCTTCAAACAGGCTGAGGTAGTCTGGTGCCAGGAGGAGCCGCGCAATATGGGCGCCTGGGTGTTCGTCGACATATTCCTGGAATGGGTGCTCAATCAGATCGGCGCCAAGCATCGGCGCGCCCGCTATGTCGGCCGCCCCGCCGCTGCCTCGACCGCGGTCGGGCAAATGTCCATTCACGTCGCACAACTTGGCAAGTTCTTGAACGAAGCGTTGGCATGAGCAGACGACAGATGACGGACGACAGACGATAGACGAACCGTTTTCCTTCCGTCCTCTGTCGTCTGTCCTCTGTCGTCTATTCAGCCGGCAACGAGGTTTCTACGAATGACTGAGATACGCGTGCCGGCGCTGGGTGAATCGGTCACCGAGGCGACCATCGGCAAATGGTTCAAGAAGCCCGGCGAGGCGGTCGCGGTGGACGAACCCCTGGTCGAGCTTGAGACCGACAAGGTGACGATCGAGGTGCCGGCGCCAGCGGCCGGCGTGCTTGCCGATATTGCCGCCAAGGATGGCGACACGGTCGCGGTCGGCGCGGTTCTCGGCCAGATCAAGGAAGGCGCAGCCGCCGCGGCTAAAGCCGCACCAGCACCGGCGCCAAGCGCATCTTCTCCTCCGCCGCAGTCCGTGCCCGCGGCGGCGCCCAAGGCTCCGACCAGCGCTCCGACCAGCGCCGCGCCGGCAACGGCGAAACCGTCCGATGCGCCGCTCGCGCCTTCGGTGCGTAAGCTCGCTTCAGAATCCGGCATCGATGCCGCGAGCGTCGCCGGATCGGGCAAGGACGGCCGCGTCACCAAGGGCGACATGCTCGCCGCCATTGAGCGCGCCGCCGCCGCACCGACCCCCGTCGCCGCCACCGCCGCCGCGGTCCAGATGCGCGCCCCGACGCCGCCCGACGATGCGGCACGCGAGGAACGCGTGCGCATGACGCGGCTGCGCCAGACTATCGCCCGCCGCCTGAAGGACGCGCAGAACACTGCAGCCATGCTCACGACCTTCAACGAGGTCGATATGAGTCAGATCATGGCGCTGCGCACGCAGTACCGTGATCTGTTCGAGAAGAAACACGGCGTGAAGCTTGGCTTCATGGGTTTCTTTGTGCGCGCCTGCGTGCAGGCGCTCAAGGAAATTCCCGCCGTGAACGCCGAGATCGACGGCGCCGATATCGTCTACAAAAATTACTATCACATCGGCATCGCGGTCGGCACCGAGCGCGGCCTGGTCGTTCCGGTGGTGCGCGATTGCGATGCAAAGTCACTTGGAGAAATCGAGAAGGCGATCGCCGATTTCGGCCGCCGTGCCCGCGACGGCGCGCTCAAGATCGAGGAGATGCAGGGCGGCACCTTCACCATCACCAATGGCGGCATCTACGGCTCGCTGATGTCGACACCGATCCTCAATGCGCCGCAATCCGGCATTCTCGGCATGCACAAGATTGCGGAACGGCCGATGGTGGTTGCCGGCAAGATCGAGGTGCGGCCGATGATGTACCTCGCTTTGAGCTACGACCATCGCGTCGTCGACGGCCGCGAAGCGGTGACTTTCCTTGTGCGCGTGAAGGAGTGCTTGGAAGATCCAGCGCGATTGGTGCTGGATTTGTAGAGTGCAAAATGGCCTCTCCCCGGCGGGGAGAGGCCGCGAACATAGTGAGCGGGTGAGGGGGTCACACTTCTCGAGTCCGCTCCCCCTCACCCGATCCTCAGGGATTGCCTTCGGATCGACCTCTCCCCAACGGGGAGTGGTGACGAACAGTGAGCGTGCGTCATGCCCTACGACCTCATCGTGATCGGCTCCGGCCCCGGCGGCTATGTCTGCGCCATCCGCGCAGCGCAGCTCGGCATGAAAACGGCGGTGATCGAGAAGCGCGCCACGTTCGGCGGCACCTGCCTCAATATCGGCTGCATTCCCTCGAAGGCGATGCTCAACGCGTCGGAGCTTTACGAGGAGGCGGCGCACAAGTTCGGCAAAATGGGCATCAAGGTCGGCACGCCGGCGGTCGATCTCGCCGTGATGCTGAAATACAAACAGGAAGCCGTCGACGGCAACGTCAAAGGCGTCGATTACCTGTTTCGAAAGAACAAGATCGAAACCTTCCACGGCACCGGGCGCATCGCCGCGCCCGGCAAGGTCGAAGTGAAAAATGCCGACGGCAAAGCGCAACTACTGGAGACCAAGAATGTCGTCATCGCCACCGGCTCCGATGCGGCGCGGTTGAACGGTATCGATTTCGATGAGCAGCGCATCGTGTCCTCGACCGGCGCGCTGGAATTACCCACAGTGCCGAAAAAGCTTCTGATCGTCGGGGCCGGCATCATCGGATTGGAGCTCGGCTCGGTGTGGCGGCGGCTCGGGGCCGAGGTCACGATCGTCGAATTTCTCGATCATATCCTGCCCGGCATCGATGCCGAAGTTGGCAAGCAGTTTCACCGTATGCTGGAAAAGCAAGGCATCGCGGTGCGGCTGTCATCCAAAGTGGCTGGCGTCGACAACTCGGGCAAAGTGCTCAAGGTCAAGGTCGAGCCGGCGTCCGGCGGCGCGGCGGAGACGCTGGACGCCGACGTCGTTCTCGTGGCGATCGGCCGCGTGCCCTATACCGAGGGCGTCGGCCTCGAAGCGCTCGGCGTCAAAAAGGACAATCGCGGGCGGATCCTGGTCGATCCGCATTTCCGCACCAATGTCGAGGGCGTCTATGCCATCGGCGATGTGATTGCCGGCCCGATGCTGGCGCACAAGGCCGAGGACGAAGGTGTGGCGGTCGCCGAAATCATCGCCGGACAGGCCGGGCACGTGAATTACGACGTGATCCCGAACGTCGTTTACACTTATCCGGAGATCGCTTCGGTCGGCAAAACCGAGGAAGAGCTGAAAGCGGCCGGCATCGCCTACAATGTCGGCAAATTCCCGTTCACCGCCAATCCGCGCGCGCGGGTCAATCTGACCACCGAGGGCTTCGTGAAGATTCTGGCCGATGCCAAGACCGATCGCGTGCTCGGCGTGCATATTCTGGGGCCCGACGCCGGCAACATGATCGGCGAGGCGGCCGTCGCCATGGAATTCGGCGCCTCGTCCGAAGACATCGCGCGCACCTGCCACGCCCATCCCACCTTGACCGAGGCGATCAAGGAATCGGCGCTCGCCGTCGCCAAGCGCGCGATCAATTTTTGATCCCTCAATGTCGTTTCCCGGGCGCAGCGCAGCACGAAGTGGTGCGCTGCCGAACCGGGAACGTTACAGACGCGGAGTCTTGAACGATCCCGGATCTGCGGTGCACCGCTTACGCGCTGCACCGCGTCCGGGAAACAATTGATTTACTACATCACCGCGATCAGCGGCAGCGCGTGCGGCGCGAAGAATCCAAACAGCGTAAGCGCAAGGCCGAGCACGCCAAGCGCGCCGCCGAGCCAGGCGAGCGCCAGCATGCCGGTGATCACCGCGGCCGACGCCAGCACGATGCCGACCTGAAACGCCGCCGAGGCGAGTTCATAGTGATGGTATTTCGCCAGCGCCAGATCACGCTTTGCTTCCGCCTCTTTGGCACGTTCGGCCAGCTCCTTGCGGCCTTCGCCGGTCGATGGCTCGGAATCATAGCGCGCCGCGGTCTTTTTCCAGGCGTCGATCTGCTTCTGCATTGAGGTTTTCGTGGCCGGGTCGGAAGCGGCCTCGGCCGCGACCAGCATTTCCTCGGCGGCAGTGTTGAGCTGGGTGAAGCGGATGCTTTTGGCCTGAAAGAAGGCCCAAAGATCGGATGACTCGACATTCGCGCTGATCGCTTCGGTCTGCGCGCTTTTGCCGAGCGTCTCCGAAAACGAAAGAAATAAGGCGAGCACGGCGATCAAGAGTGCGATGCGCCTGTTGAAATATTGCGAGTGCTCGCCTTCGTGCGCCTTTTCGATGGTCTCGTGAATTTCGGACATGATTCCCTCGCGACCCCCACCGCTTGTTTCGTGACCCCCACCCTGACCCTCCCCCTTTCAGGGGGAGGGGAGGAGCGGCGGCAGTCTCTTTCCTCCCCCTAAAAGGGGGAGGAATAAGGTGGGGGTCAAGTTTAAGACAAAAATGATGCGGCGAAGCGCGCTCAAGCGCGCGGATGGGCGCTGCGATACGCCTCGATCAGGCGCTCGGCATCCACGGCGGTGTAGATCTGCGTGGTCGAAAGCGAGGCATGGCCGAGCAGTTCCTGGATCGCGCGCAAATCGCCACCGCCGGCCAACAGATGCGTGGCGAAGGAATGCCGCAAGGCATGCGGCGTGGCGCTGGCGCCAAGCCCAAGCGCGCCGCGCAACCGCGCCATCGAAAGCTGCACGAGGCGAGGCAGTAGCGGTCCGCCTTGGGCGCCGACAAAGAGTGGACCGTCGGCGGGCAGTTCGTAGGGGCAGAGCGCGATGTAATCGGCGATGAGCTTCGCAACCGGCGCGATCAGCGGCACCATGCGCTGCTTGCGGCCCTTGCCGGTCACGGTGAGCACGTCGCGGCCGTCGAATTCGGCGCGCTTGACGCCGAGCGCTTCGGCAACGCGCAAGCCGCAGCCGTAGAGCAATCCGAGCACCGCGGCGTCGCGGGCGTGAATCCACACGCCGCGGCCGTCGCCGGCGGCAAGCGTCGGATCGGCCATGCGCTTGGCCGCATCGATCGGCAGCGGCCGCGGCAAGGTCTTGCCGAGTTTCGGCCCGCGCACCGCGGCGAGCGCCGCGAGGCTACCTTTGCCGCTCCGCTCCAGGAAACGGCCAAAGGCGCGGATGCCGGCGAGCGCGCGCATCAGCGAACGGCTGCCGATATTGTCGGCGCGCCGCGCCGCGAGGAATGCGCGCACGTCCGCCGGCGCCAGCGCCGCCAGGTCTTTGAGCGACGGCGCGCCGCCTAAATGGTCCGCCAGAAATTGCAGGAACTGCGTCACGTCGCGGCGGTAGGCTTCGATGGTCTTGGCCGAAAGATGTCGTTCGGCGTGCAGATGCCGCAGCCACGCATCGATCTCGGCCGCGACTTTGGGGGCGATTGCGCTGGCTTCGGTATTTTTCGCCATGTTCCGCTCGTCCCCCCGCGGCCCGCCTACGCTCGCTTCACGAGCTTCGGCGGGTTTGGAGTCCGCCGAAGCGCACAGCGCGAAGGCGGAAAGCGGGGACCCAGCTATAGTCTTGATTCCCGCTTTCGCGGGAATGAGCGAAGATATTAGCCGCTCTCGCCTTTACCCTTCCTAAATCGGTGAGAATCGGCCGAGAATCGCTAGTGTGGTGGATTTGAAGTTCCCACGATTAAGCGGCTAGCTCGGATAGGAACTTCAAATCCAAAAACCACACTAGAATCCTAGATTTGCTGGTGTCCCTTTGATTCCGAAGTTCGCATCAGAGGCCGCCGCAAACCCTTGCGAACTTCGGAATCGGGACACCAGATGTCCAAGCGGATCGTTGACGTGCTAGTGCCGGTTGCGCTGGATCGGGCCTATTCCTACCGCGTGCCGCCGGCGCTTGAACTTGCGCCCGGCGACATCGTCACCGTGCCGCTCGGCCCGCGCGAGACCACCGGCGTGGTCTGGGCCGAAAACGCCAACCCGAATCCGCGGCTCGATAATCGGCTCAAGGACATCGAGGAGAGGCTCGAATTCCCGCCGCTCAAGCTGGAGCTGCGCCGCTTTGTCGAATGGGTCGCAAATTACACGCTCAGCGCCCGCGGCATGGTGCTGCGCATGTGCCTGCGCTTGGGCGAGCATCTTGGCGCCGAACGCGAGCGCATCGGCGTGCGGCTTGCGGGCGCGGCGCCTGAGCGCCTGACGCCGGCGCGGCGGCGCCTGCTCAATCTTCTCGCCGACGGCATGGTGCGCGGCAAGACCGAAGCCGCGCGCGAAGCCGGCGTTTCCGCCGGCGTGATCGACGGGTTGATCGACGAAGGCACGCTCACGACCGTGGTGCTGCCGCCCGAGCCGGTGGCGCAGCCGCCCGATCCGGATTTCAGGGCGGCGGACTTCACCGCCGACCAGCGCGCCGCGGCGACCGCCTTGCAAGGGACGGTGGCGCAAGGCGGCTATTCGGTCACGCTGCTCGACGGCGTCACCGGTTCGGGAAAGACCGAAGTCTATTTCGAGGCGGTGGCGGACACGATCCGGCGCGGCCGGCAAAGCCTGATCCTGATGCCGGAGATTGCGCTCACCACGCAATTTCTCGACCGCTTCGCCGCGCGTTTCGGGACGCGGCCGGCGGAATGGCACTCCGAATTATCGCCGCGGCTGCGCGCGCGTACCTGGCGCGCCGTCGCCGACGGCGAAGTGCGCGTCGTGGTCGGCGCGCGCTCGGCGTTGTTTCTGCCTTACGCCGATCTCGGCCTGATCGTGGTCGATGAGGAGCACGATCCCGCCTACAAGCAGGAAGACGGCGTACGCTACCACGCCCGCGACATGGCGGTGGTGCGCGGACATATCGCCGGCATTCCGATCGTGCTGTCGTCGGCGACGCCCTCAATCGAGAGCGAAGTCAATGCGCGGCGCGGCCGCTACGCGCGGCTGTCCTTGCCGGAGCGTTTCGGCGGCCAGCGCCTGCCGACGGTCGAAGCGATCGATCTGCGCCGCGAGCGGCCGCCAGCCGGCCGCTTCATTTCGCCGCCGCTAGCCACTGCGGTGAAGACCGCGCTCGAACGCCACGAGCAGGCTTTATTGTTTCTCAATCGTCGCGGCTACGCGCCGCTGACGCTGTGCCGCGCCTGCGGCTTCCGCTTCGCCTGTCCGAATTGCGACGCCTGGCTGGTCGATCACCGCTTCCGCCGCCAGCTCGTTTGCCACCATTGCGGCTTCGGCATGCCGCATCCGCCGACCTGCCCGAAATGCGGTACGGCCGATTCCTTCGTTCCGGTCGGTCCCGGCGTCGAGCGGCTGGAAGAGGAGGTGCGGCAGCTTTTTCCGCAGGCGCGCATCCTGGTGCTGTCCAGCGATCTCGTCGCCACCATCGAGCGCATGCGCGAGGAATTGGCCGACGTCGCCGCCGGCCGCTTCGACATCGTGATCGGGACGCAATTGGTTGCCAAGGGCCATCATTTCCCGATGCTCAATCTCGTCGGCGTCATCGATGCCGATCTTGGCTTGAGCAACGGCGATCCGCGCGCGGCCGAGCACACCTTTCAGCTGCTGCATCAGGTGATCGGGCGCGCCGGGCGCGACGCCGGCGTGGGCCTCGGCCTCCTGCAAACGCATCAGCCCGAACATCCGGTGATGCGCGCGCTGATCGCGCAGGACCGCGAGGCGTTCTATGACGCCGAGATCGCCTCGCGCGAGAAGAGCGGCTATCCGCCGTTCGGCCGGCTCGCCTCGATCGTCGTCTCCGGCTCCGACAAGCACGATACCGCGGCCTATGCGCGTGAACTCGCGCGCGCCGCGCCGCTCAACGAGAACAGGACGGAGCGCGTCCACGTGCTCGGGCCCGCGGAAGCGCCGCTCGCTTTGGTGCGCGGCCGCCACCGCATGCGATTACTCATCAAAGCGCCGCGCAATTACGATCTCACGGCCTATCTGCGCCGCTGGCTGGCCAAGGCGCCGAAGCGGCGCGGGCCGATCAAGCTCGAGATCGATGTCGATCCGCAGAGTTTTTTGTGAGTCTTTGCGTCTTTGGCTTCCGCTTCGCTCGCTTTGGCGACGCTAATTTCTGCCGCTGCGCGAGGGCCAATGCGCGCTCAGCCCATAGCGCAAGTTCATCGGGGTCGTCATAGAGCCGGTCCGGCAGCCGCCAATAGGGCAAGGCGTGCTCGCTCGGGCGGCCCGATTTTTTGCCGCGCGTATAGGTGAAAGGGCCGCAGCCTTCGCGCTCGAAATCCGCGATGCTGGTGTCATCGGCCTTCAAATAGATTGCGCCGCGAACCACGAGGCCGAACATCACGCCGTCGCAATAGAGCCCGGCGCCGGAGAACATGCGCCGCACCGTTACCGGACGAAATTGTGCGAACAGGTCGCGGATGAAGTCGGCGTCGAAAGTGGCCACGCTTTACGCAAACCGCTCTTTCGCGCGCTCGCGCGCCTTCATCGCTTCGGCCTCGCGATTCTTCGCCGGGCTTGCGGTCGATAACGAATCGAGCAGCCGGCGCGCTGCCTCGACGACCTCATCCACGGCGTGGTCAAACGCCGCCTCGTTGGCACGCGACGGGTGGGTGAAGCCACTTAGCTTGCGCACGAATTGCAAGGCCGAGGCGCGGATTTCTTCCTCGGTCGCCGGCGGCTCGAAATTAAACAGCGTGCGGATGTTGCGGCACATTGGATCTTCTCCATCATTCCGGGCTGGCGGTTACACCGCAAATGCATCAACTCAACCCTCCCCTGGAGGGGGAGGGTCGGCCGCGCAGCGGCCGGGGTGGGGTGCTAATCGCAGCGCCAGTCACCCCCTCCCGACGCGCTTACGCGCGCGTCGACCTCCCCCCCTCCAGGGGGGAGGTGAAAACGATCCGGTGCGCGGCGCAGAATCGATTATCACATGAACGCCTGAATGCCCGTCTGCGCGCGGCCGAGCACCAGCGCATGAATATCGTGCGTGCCCTCGTAGGTGTTGACGGTTTCGAGATTGCACATCACGCGCATGATGTGGAACTCCTCGGTGATGCCGTTGCCGCCATGCATATCGCGGGCGAGCCGCGCCACTTCCAGCGCCTTGCCGCAATTGTTGCGCTTAAGCATCGAGATTGCCGGCGGCGACGCCTTGCCTTCGTCGATCATGCGCGACAACCGCAGCGCCGCGTGCAGGCCGAGCGTGATCTCGGTCTGCATGTCGGCGAGCTTCTTCTGGACGAGCTGATTGGCGGCGAGCGGCCGGCCGAATTGCTTGCGCGTGAGTACGTAATCGCGGGCGCGATGCCAGCAGAATTCGGCGGCGCCCATGGCGCCCCAGGAGATGCCGGCGCGCGCGACATTGAGGCAGCCGAACGGACCGGCGAGTCCGGAAACATTCGGCAGCAGGTTCTCTTCCGGCACGATCGCGCCGTCGAACACGAGTTCGCCGGTGATCGAAGCGCGCAGGCTCAATTTGCCTTCGATCTTCGGTGTCGCCAGCCCTTTGGTGCCGCGCTCGACCAGAAAGCCGCGGATCTTGCCGTCGAGCTTGGCCCACACCACCGCGACGTCGGCGACCGGCGCATTGGTGATCCAGGTCTTGGCCCCGGTGAGCTTAAAGCCGCCGGAAGTTTTCTCGGCGCGCGTGACCATCGAGCCCGGATCGGAGCCGTAATCCGGCTCGGTCAAGCCGAAGCAGCCGACCATCTCGCCGGTCGCGAGCTTGGGCAGATATTTGCGGCGCTGCGCCTCGCTGCCATAGGCGTAGATCGCATACATCACCAGCGACGACTGCACCGACATCATCGAGCGGAAACCGGAATCGACGCGCTCCAGTTCGCGCGCGATCAGCCCGTAGCAGACATAGTTGAGGCCGGCGCCGCCATACTCTTGCGGAATGGTGACGCCGAGCATGCCGAGCGCGCCCATTTCGCGCACGATGTCCGGGTCGAACTTGCCCTCGCGATTGGCGGCGAGCACGCGCGGAAACAATTTCTCCTGCGCATAGTCGCGCGCGGTGTCGCGCACCATCCGCTCTTCCTCGCTCAACTGGCTTTCAAGGTCGAGCGGATCGTCCCATTTGAACGCGGTGTCCTTGATCTGCGCGGCTTTGGAGCTGCGCTTCTCGGTCTTCTCCGCAACTTGCGACATCGGGGGCTCCTTGAGGTCTGGCCGCAAGCTTAAGACTTTTCGCGGTCAGCGGGAACATCTCTCGGCGGACGCTCCATAGTGCGACGCGCTGCTACGGAGCCCGTTTCCCGGGCGCAGCGCAGCACCATAAGCGCGTTCACGCGCGTCTTCGCGCGCTATGGCGATGCGCTGCAGACCCGGGACCTTCGTAGACTCCGAGTTCTGGACGATCCCGGATCAGCGGTACAGCTTTTCACGCTGCACCGCGTCCGGGAAACCGGCTAGGTCGCCCCGTTGCCGGTTGGCAGCGCTTTCTATATTGAACGTGGATCACGCGCCCGTAGCTCAGCTGGATAGAGCGCTGCCCTCCGAAGGCAGAGGTCAGGGGTTCGAATCCCTTCGGGCGCGCCAGTTAGTACTCATCTG
>DASSXN010000115.1:0-8165 GCA_035703785.1 Xanthobacteraceae bacterium | reverse complement strand
TCCAGGGGAAGGTGAATTAATACGAAAGCCGCGGTGTGGATCGCCGCAGTGCGTTCTCAAGCTGGTCTGATGCTACTCTTTGATATTTACTAGCTCCCCCTAGAATCCTCGCATGACCTTCATCCGCATCTATCTGCGCGTGCTGGCGCTCCTTCGCGCCGAAACGAGGCTCGCGGTCACGCTGGCGCTTGCCAATATCGCGCTTGCCGGCGCGCAGTTCGTCGAGCCGGTACTGCTGGGTCGCATCGTCGATGCGCTCTCAGGCACGCTGCCAGGCGGGCTCGGACCCGCCGCGCGTGTGCTGGCGCCGCTCATTGGCGCCTGGGTCGGCTTCGGTCTGTTCATCATTTTCGCCAGCACGCTGGTCGCCTGGTTCGCGGACCGGCTCGCGCACCATCGCCGCAACATGGTCTTGGCGGATTATTTCGAGCACGTGCTGCAATTGCCGCTCGCCTACCATGCCGGCGCCCATTCCGGGCGGCAGATCAAAGTGATGCTGGCCGGCACCGACACTTTGTGGTGGCTGTGGGTGTCGTTCTTTCGCGAGCATTTCGCCGCCTTCGTCTTCATCGCGCTCTTGCTGCCGGCTTCGCTCGCGCTCAACTGGCGGCTCGCTTTGCCACTGATCGCGCTGTGCATTGGCTTTGTCACACTCACGATGGCGGTGATGCACCGCGCCTTCGCCCTGCAAAGCGCGGTCGAGCGGCATTACTCGGATCTCGCCGAGACCGCCGCCGACGCGCTCGGCAACGTCGCCTTGGTGCAAAGCTATGCCCGCGTCGAGCTCGAAGTCTCAGGCGTCAAGGGCCTCGTTAACTCGCTCCTTCGCGCGCAGATGCCGGTGCTGTCGTGGTGGGCGGTCGCGGCCGTGCTGACCCGGGCCGGCACTACGCTCACGCTGCTCGTGATCCTGTTGCTCGGCACTTATTTGAAGCTCGTCGGGCTTGCCTCGGTCGGCGAGATCGTCAGTTTCATGAGCATTGCGGCGCTCCTGATTTCCCGCCTGGAACAGGCCGTCGGTTTCTCGAACCGCCTGTTTCTTGACGCGCCGAAGCTCGCCGACTTCTTCGGCGTGCTCGACACCGTGCCCGCCGTGCGCGACCGGCCCGGTGCGATCGACCCGGGCTGCGTCCGCGGTCTGGTCGAATTCAAAGAGGTGTCGTTTTCCTATGACGGCAAGCGCCCTGCGGTGGTCGATTTGAGTTTCACCGCGGCCCCAGGCGAACGCATTGCACTGGTCGGCCCGACCGGCAGCGGCAAATCGACCGCACTGGCGCTGTTGCATCGCGCCTTCGATCCGCAATCGGGCGCGGTTTCGATCGACGGCATGGATGTTCGCGATCTCACGCTCGCCGGGCTGCGGCACAATATCGGCGTCGTGTTTCAGGAGACGCTGTTATTCAACCGTTCGATTGCCGAGAACCTGCGCGTCGGCAAGCCCGACGCCAGCGAGGCAAAATTGCGCGAGGCCGCGGCGCGGGCGCAGGCGCTCGATTTCATCGACGCCAACAAGGATGGCTTCCACGCGCGGATCGGCGAGCGCGGGCGACTTTTGTCCGGCGGCGAGCGTCAGCGGCTCGCCATCGCCCGCGCGCTGCTCAAGGATCCGCCAATTCTGATCCTCGACGAGGCGACGAGCGCGCTTGATCCGCTCACCGAAAGCCGGGTCAATCTCGCGCTCGATGAAGTGATGAAAGGCCGCACCACTTTCGTGATTGCGCATCGGCTGGAGACCGTCCGCAATGCGAGCCGCATTCTGGTGTTTCGCCACGGGCGGATCGCCGAGAGCGGCACGTTCGGGGAGCTCAAGCAGCGCGGCGGCTTCTTTGCCGAACTGGTGGCGGCGCAGTTCGCGCCCGCCGCGGAATAGGCCTACCTTCCGCACATCGGCGGCACGCCGAGAATTTCGCGCGGGGTGCCGAGGACGCGCTCGGCGGCACAGGCGATCGCCACCAGCCGTTCGTCGTCGCCGCCTTTGGCGATGAGCTGCAAGCCGACCGGCATGCCGATGCGATCGAGCCCGACCGGCAAGGTCGCCGCGCACAGGCTCAAATAATTCACCGGCACCAGGTTATGCACAATCTTGCGGTTGCGCGCCCAGAATTGCTCCGCGCCGGTTTCTTCGGCCAGCACATGCGGCGAGAACATCACCGTCGGCGTCGCGATGACGTCGACATCGTCGAAACGCGCCGTCGCGGTTTTTGCCGCCGCGATCAGCCGCAAGCGCCGGCTCAGATATTCGCGCGCCGAAAGATTCTCGGCATTCTTGAGCGCGGGCGCATTGACCGGATCGATGGTCTTCAGCCAATCCGGCAGTTCGCGATCGAGAAAGGCGCGCAGCTCGATGGCGGACACGCCGCCTTCGGAAAAAACCGCGTAAGCCTCGCGCGCTTCCAGCAGCGGCGTTTCCTTGAGCACCGCGCCCGCGCGAGCAAGCTCATCGATCGCGCCGCGAACGACATCCTCGATGCCGTTTTCGCAGTCCTCCCAAAACCAGGAATCCGCGACGCCGATGCGAATGCCGCCGACACCATCCGGCACGCGGCGCAAAAACCCAAAACTGTCGCCGAGATGAGGGTCAAGCGCGGCGAAGCTGAAAGCCGCATCGGCCATGCTGCGCGCCAGGATTCCGGGTGTGTCGAAGGTGAAGCTCAGCGGCACGATGCCGTCAGCCGACCAGCGATCCTTGGTGATTTTCAAGCCGGCATTGCCGGTCATCGCCGCGGGCAGGCGCACCGAGGCCGCGGTATCGCTGCCGAAAGCCAGCAAAGCCGAGCCTTCGCACAGCGACACGCCGGCGCCGCTCGAAGAGCCGCCGGGTGAACGATGCGCGGCGGCGTCCCAGGGATTGTATGGGGCGCCATAGTGCGCGTTGTGGCCGGTGCCGCCGAAAGCGAATTCGACCATATGGGTCTTGCCCATGACCGTCGCCAGCTGCCGGCGCAGCGCGGCGACGAGCGGGCCGTTGATCTCGAATTTCGGCGGCAGCCTCTTGGGCGAACCCGCATAGGTCGGGAAGCCCGAGACCGCAAACAGGTCCTTGATCGAGGTCGGGATGCCCTGCAGCGGGCCCGCGCGCGAGCCGATGGCAAAAGCGGCATCGGCGGCATCGGCGCATTGCCGCGCATGCTCGGGCGCCCATTGCGGATAGGCCATGAGCTTGCCGCCAAACCGCTCATGGTTCGCGATCGCCGCTTCGACGAGCGTGCGAGCTTTGAGCTTGCCCTCGCCAAGCAAGACTGCGATCTCGGCTACCGAAAGCGCGAGTACATCGGCCATGGTTTGATCCTTACAGCGCCTTGATCACAAGCAGCGTGTGCAAACTTGCGCGGCAAAGACAAGCAGTGGGTTGTCAGCGATGTGTTAGGACAGTGTCCCCAGGGGGCTTCACGTGAGACGGCACAACTTCATCATGCTTTTTGGCGGCGCCGCAGCCGCAATAGTCGAATAGGCGCCCAACTCTTACCGTCACTTTCAGCCCCCTCTCCGACGCCGCATTTGGAAATATAGCGCGGTCAGGGCGGAACCGGCGTTCCGCCGCGGCGTTGATTTGTGGCCGGCTTAACCTGTCATGACATGCCCGGCCACGGAGTCCCGCTTCCGGTCGACCGGTCGGGACTCCTTGCGTATCGGGCATAGCGCGCGTAGTTCCGTTGCCGCGCGATCAGATATTCGCAGTCCGTCTGGCCCCTAGCGCAGCCGCTCCAAGATACTGACGTAATTGGCGACTGCGGTGCCGCCCATGTTGAAGATGCCGCCAAGCTTGGCGTCTTTCACCTGCATATCGCCGGCCGTGCCGGTGAGCTGCATTGAGGCCAGCGCGTGCATGGAAACGCCGGTGGCGCCGATCGGGTGGCCTTTGGCTTTGAGCCCGCCGGACGGATTAATCGGCAGCGCACCGTCTTTGTTGACCCTGCCTTCCGCGATCACGCGGGCGCCCTGCCCTTCGCCCGCCAAGCCCATGGCTTCGTATTCGATCAGCTCGGCGATGGTAAAGCAGTCGTGCACCTCGGCGAAGGACAAATCCGAAAGCGCGATCCCGGCTTGCGTCAATGCGCGCTGCCAGGCCACCGCGCAGCCTTCGAACTTGAGCACGTCGCGCCGCGACATCGGCAGGAAATCCTGCACGTGCGCCGCGCCGCGGAAGACGATTGCCTTGCCGAGCTTGAGCGCGGTTTCGACGTCGGCGAGCACCAGCGCGGCGGCGCCATCGGACACAAGCGAACAATCGGTGCGTTTGAGCGGTCCGGCGACCAACGGATTCTTCTCGCTTTCGGCGCGGCAGAAATCGTAGCCAAGATCTTTGCGGATTTGCGCGTAAGGATTGCCGACGCCGTTCTTGTGATTCTTGGCGGCGATGCGCGCAAGCGCATCCGATTGGTCGCCCCAGCGCTGGAAGTAGAGCGCGGCGATCTTGCCGAAAATGCCGGCAAAGCCGGCGTCGATCTCGGCTTCCTCGCGCACGTAGGACGCCTTGAGCAGATTGCGTCCGATCTCCTCGGGCGGCGCCGCGGTCATTTGCTCGACGCCGACCACAAGCACGATGCGGGCTGAGTGGGAGGCGATCGCCTTGAGCCCCTGATGCACGGCCGCCGAGCCGGTCGCGCAGGCGTTTTCCACCCGCGTGGCACGTTTGAAGCGCAGGTCCGGCGAGGCCTGCAGCACCAAAGACGCGGTGAAATCCTGCGGCGAGAAGCCGGCATTGAAGTGCCCCAACACGATTTCATCGACGTCTTTGGCGGTAATCGCGGCATCGGCGAGCGCATCGCCGGCAACGCGCACGATAAGGCTCTCGACGGTCTCGCCGCCGAGTTTGCCGAATGGGCTATGCGCCCAGCCCACGATGCACGCGGTCATAGTGTCTCCACTTTTTCTCGCCGAATTTCTGTATCGCCCTGAATTTCTCTCGACTTTTCTCGACTTGCCGAATTTTGGTCGCTTTCCCAGGCTTTAGGATCGTTTCGTCCGATAAATCAACGTTGGAACCGGCTTTGAGCATAGCGCCATTCGGCTTTGCCTTCGAGCCGCCTTGCGTTAGATAATGACGCACCCACGCTTCGTGAACTCGAACTCATCGCGGGCTGAAAGCATTTGCCAATAGCCCCGACCAAGCGCATGGACCGCAGCACGTGCATATAAACGGTATGTTTCGAAGGCGGCCGCTCGGGTTTTTACTCGCACCGCTGGTATTGGGCGCGGCCGCGCTCGCAACCGTGCTGCCGATGCGCGCCGCCAGCGCCATGGCGCTCATTCTGGTCGATGCCGACAGCGGCAAAGTGCTCCGCTCCGAGAACGCGACCTATCCGTGGTATCCGGCTTCGACGACCAAGTTGATGACGCTCTACATGACGCTGAGCGCGATCCGCGATCAGCGCATCACCCCCGATACTTTGTTTACCGTCTCGCCGAATGCGGGTGAGCAGGCGCCGACCAAGATGGGCTTTCCGGTCGGCACGCAGGTAACGGTCGACAACGCCATCAAGATGATGATGGTGAAATCGGCGAACGACATGGCGGTCGTGCTCGCCGAAGGCGTCGGCGGTTCGGTGGAGGCCTTCGCACAGCAGATGACCGAGACCGCGCATCGCCTCGGCATGACGGAATCGAGCTTCGTCAATCCCAACGGCCTGCCCGACGATGGCCAGATCGTTTCCGCGCGCGACCTTGCCATCCTCGCCCGGGCGCTTATTCGCGAATTTCCGCAATACAACTCCTATTGGCACGTCCCGGCGATCAAATACGGCCGGCGCGTGGTGCGAAATTACAATCCGCTGCTTGGCCGCTATGCCGGCGCGGACGGCATGAAGACGGGCTTCATCTGCTCGTCGGGTTTCAATCTCGTGGCCACCGCGACGCGCGACAACCGGCAGCTCATTGCCGTCGTGCTTGGCGCGCCGACGTCGGCAGCGCGGGCGCAGAAGGCTGCGGAAATGCTGGAGAGCGGTTTTGCGCGAAGCCCGTTCGCCTGGCTGTTGCCGGCTTTCGGCAACGTCAATGCGCTCACGCCGATTGAAGCGGCACCGCCAGACCTGAAGGACGACATGTGCGGCCCGCATCGCAAACGGCATGCGCTCGAAGCGGCCATGGCGGACAGCGCCGACCCGGATGCCGGCGACGGCAGCGACAGCGCCGGGACGGACACGAACGGGCAGAATTCGAATCTCGTGACCGCGCTGCGCGCGCCAGCGCCGAAGAATTTGCTGAGCGAGCCGGGGCCGGTCACGCCGGTCGTTGTCTATACCGGACCGACACGCACCGCCGAGCAGATCGCCGCGCTCGCCGCCCTGCCCGCTTACGAGCCCAGCAAAAAGAAAGGCAAACACAAGGGCGGCGCCAAAACGGCCGAGGCCAAGCAAACCGAAGGCAAGGCGGACGGCAAGAAAGAAACCAAGAAGGACGGCGGCAAAGGCTCAGTCAAACCGGCGCAGCACAAATCGTCCTCGGGCAAGACCACCGATCGCTCTACGACCGCGCAGTGATGCCGCACACCCGGCGCAGCGCAGACTGTGCCGCTGCCTCTGCCCCGCTGGTAACTTCGTGCTAAAACCAGGCCTTTCGGGCGGGCATTCACATGCACGGCAAGGTCACAATTCCCGACCTGCAACACATGAAGCGGCGGGGACAAAAAAGCGTTGGTCTCGTCGCCTGGGACTATCAAATCGCGCGCATTGCCGATCGCGCCGGCTTCGATTTCATCTCGGTCGGCGACTCGGTCGGCGTCAATCTCTGGGGCCGATCCGATGTGCTCGACGTAACGCTCGAGGAAATGCTGATCTGCTGCAAGGCGGTGCGGCTCGGCACAGAGCGCGCGCTGGTCAGCTGCGACATGCCCTATGGACCGGTGCAGCACGGCAGCGCCGCCGCGCTTGCCGCCGCGCACCGGCTGCTGCGCGAAGGCGGCGCTGACATGATCAAGGTCGACGCCGCGGCGGAATTTCCACAAGTCGTGCGCGCATTGGCCGACGCCGGCATTCCGGTCTTCGCCCAATTCGGTCTCACCCCACAGACGGCGAGCAAATACGGCATTCCCTATAGCGCGCAGAGTTCGCTCGCCGCGCAGGCGAGCGCCGAAGCGGCCGAAAAGCTCGTGGAAGAGGCAAAACTTCTTGAAGCGGTCGGCGCGTGCCTGCTCGACTTCACTAATTCCGGCCCGATCGCCGGCGCGGCGGTGGCGGCTGCGGTGAAGATTCCGGTGATCGGCGGTTTCGGCGGCGGCCCGTGGCTCGACGGCCGCGTGCGGCTTGCGCATACCGCGATCGGCTACGGCGAGAAATGGCTCGATGCGACGACGGACACCTACGCCAATACCGCGAAGGCGGCGCTCGATGCGTTCACGGCGCTGATTGCCGACGCCCGCGCCGGCCGGCAGATCAAAGGCTAAGCACTGAGGCAGTAAGACAGTTAAATCTGCAGGAATGGTGTCGTGAATGATCTGATTCCGCTGGCCGAGACGATCGCGTCGCGCCTGAAGGCGCGGCGCGAGTCCATCGCGATTGCCGAGTCCTCGACCGGCGGCCTGATCTCAGCGGCGCTGCTCGCGCTGCCCGGCGCGTCAGCCTACTTCCTCGGTGGCGCGGTCGCCTACACGCGTCAAGCCAAGATACTCCTGCTTGGCCTGGATGAAGCCGCGCTGACCGAATTTCGGCCGGCAACCGAGCCGCACGCGCTATTGCTTGCGCGCGGCGCGCGGGCACGCTTCGCCGCATCCTGGGGCCTGGCTGAAACCGGCGCGACCGGCCCGACCGGCAACCGCTACGGCGATCCAGCCGGCCACACTTGTCTCGCGGTTACTGGCATCGTCGAGCGGACTATTACGCTCGAGACGGGCAGCGCCGAGCGGCTCGCCAATATGCGCGCCTTTGCCGCTGCCGCCCTTAAGCTTTTGACCGATGCCATACCGCATTAAAGCATAATCCCGAAAAAGCCTGTCCTCGGACTTGATCCGAGGATGGACGCCGGTTTCCCGCCTGCGCGAAGCCACGCCAGTCGCTTGCTGTTTCGTTTAACGCTTCGGCGGGTGAAGCCAGGTCGGGAAAAGATCATGCTCAAACAACAAGCTAAAGCGAAATACCGAATCAACCTAAAATCATTTCGCTTTCGCCGCGGCCGGCCGTGCGTCGTCCAATCGCCATCAGGGACAAAGTCCGCGCGGCTCAACGCGCCTT
>DASSXN010000057.1:0-4348 GCA_035703785.1 Xanthobacteraceae bacterium | reverse complement strand
CTGAAACGGACCGGCTCCAGCGCGTTGAGCTAAAGAGCCGCGACCATGGGCTGGCGGCGGCTCCCAACGGGAAGGGCGATTTGTGCATCACCTCGAAGGCCCTTTAAAAAAGCGGGGCATGTCTGCCGTTGGCCCGACTCGGACCTCCGGCGATGTCTGCTTTTGCGCCGCTCTTAGGGGCATAGCAGACATCAAACGCGCCTCAATCGCGGCGTCCCCGTTCGTGAACGAAGTCATGAAGCGCTGCGGCGCCCTGCAAAGGCGGCTACTGATCATCTTTCAGTATTGGTTTGCCCGGCGCTCGGTCGAGATGGGGGTGCGGCCGCGCAAGCCCGGTCGTACCCGGTGGGGCGTCGTTGCTTACTTTGCTTGTGTTCACGCGCTCCAACGTCGTTACAGACGCGACTGCAACGACCACGCCAAGAGCGATGGCAAATAGGACTAGCGCCGTTCGATGCTCATTCATGACGAGCCTCCGAGGGCAACTCCGGTTAATATGATACTGCTTCCGTCCGGGGGGGCGTCAAGTCATAGGCTCTCAGACGCCTGTCGCGGTAGCGCGGAGGTACCGCTAATGATGTTGCACGCACTGCGTCCCAAGTGTTCCGTGGGACAGCGAGTCACAAACGTGAAACAGGGGAGCACTTTTGAAAATCACTTAGAGCGTTAAGCGGAAAGACCGTTGTTTGATCCCCTGCGCCGTCCCAACGTCCGGCGTTTTCACGCAATCCGGGAAGCCGAAGCGGACATGGCCTGCTTCGTTTGGTCTATACGGACGGTAACGCACTTCACGGTAATCTGAGACTCGTTATAGAGCCTTAGTGCTAGTTTCTGTCGGGGCAAGTTCTTCGTCGTGTGCGGGCCAAGAGCATGCCTCACAAACTAAGAAGGCTGCGCATCTTTACCGAGAGAGGCCCGCTGATTGCGCTGGCCATCGCGGCGGTGATGGTGCTCGGCATTGTGGGACCCACCTCGGCGCAGTTCTTCAATTTCGGTGGATTTCAGCAGCGTCCGCAGTCACAACGCGGTGGTGGCGGGTTCGGCGGCGGCTGGTTTGGTAACGACACGTTTGATCCGTTCCAGCAGCACGCGCCCCAGCCCCGGCGGCAAACACTCCAGCCGCGCGAGGATTTTTCAAAGGCGCCGCCACCCGAGAAACGCGACACTATACCGGAGCGCCACATTCTTGTGCTCGGTGACGCCATGGCGGACTGGCTCGCCTATGGTCTTGAAGAGGCCTATGCCGAACAGCCAGACATAGGCGTGATCCGCAGACACAGGACCGTCTCCGGCCTTATCAAATATCAGCCGAAGGGCGATCCGGCCGATTGGGCAGCCGCCGCCAAAGGTATTCTCGCCACCGAAAATGCGGACGCCATTGTCGTCATGCTCGGGCTCGATGACCGTGTCGCGATCCGCGAGCCGGCGACTGAGAAATCCGACAGCAAGTCGTCGGACAAAAAGACCGACAAGAAGGACGCCAAGGCCAAACCCGATGGCAAGCCTTCAGAGGCAAAATCCGCCGCGAAGCCCAATGCCATCGGAAAGCCGGATGGCAAGGCGAGGGATTTTGAATTATCGCCGGACGATGCCGCCGACACTGATGCGCCGGTGATCGCACCGGAGAAAAGCACGCGCTCGCCGAACGGGCTCTATGAGTTTCGCGAGGAACGTTGGGTCGAGCTCTACAAAAAAAGATCGAAGAGATGATCGGCGTTCTGAAATCCAAGGGCGTGCCGGTGCTGTGGGTCGGTCTGCCGGTGGTACGTGGCCCCAAGGCGACCGCCGACACGCTGTTCCTGGATTCGCTCTATCGCGATGTGGCGGCCAAGGCCGGCATCACCTATGTCGATGTCTGGGACGGATTTGTCGATGAAGCCGGCCAATTCCTGCAGAAGGGTCCCGATTTCGAAGGCCAGATCCGCCAGCTGCGCTCTTCCGACGGTGTGTACTTCACCAAGGCCGGCGCCCGTAAGCTTGCGCATTACGTCGAGCGCGAAATCAACCGGCTGTTGGCCGCGCGTTCCGCCCCGATTGCATTGCCGACCGAACCGACAACGCCCGACGCCAATGCGCTGCCGGATCAACCGGCGCCGCGCCCGCTCGCCGGACCGATCCTTCCCTTGGTGGCCCCCTCTGTCGGCACCGATCAATTGCTCGGCGGGCCGGAAACGCGCCCGGCCGCGGTCGATGCGCTCGCCGCTCGCGCGCTGGTCAAGGGCGAAGCGCTGAGGCCGCCCCCCGGCCGCGCCGATGATTTTTCCTGGCCGCGCCGCGAAGTCGCAAGCGAACGGGCCAAGGGTGAGGAAGCAATGGCATCGGCATCGCCCGATGGCATCGCCGGGGTAAGGGCGCAGGCGAAATCGCTAAAGTCGAAAAAGCATCCCCGCCAGAGTTGGGACCGGGGCCCCCTTTTTAGAGGGATGGTACAGCAGGAGCCTGCTTTCGCGCGCAGCAATGATTGGTAAGAGGCCTGATGTCGGCCGAGCGGGAAGCCGTGCCAGTCGCCAGCGATGAAAAACGGTAGGTGCCGAATGCACGGTGGTCCGTCACCGGGAGCACCAAAGGGCAATCAGAATGCCCTCAAGCACGGTCGCTATACAGCGGAGGCAACTGCGGGGCTGAGAGTTTCACGGCGTGCAGCGCCCTTTTTATTTGCCCTCCCCGGCGTGGTCAGGCCGCAAGCTCCTCGGCCTCTCTGGCGAGATGCCCCGCACTCCAGCCCCGGATCGCGTCGACGACCGGAATGAAGCTCTGGCCCTTGCGGGTCAGGCGGTACTCGACCTTCGGCGGTACAGTGCCGAAGTCCTTGCGGTCGATCAGGCCGCTCGCGGCCAGCGCCTTGAGCTCGCGCGACAGCACGCGCGGTGCGATCTCGGCGCTGCCGGCAAGGCCGCGCAGCAGGCCGGACCTGATCTCGCCGTAGCGGCGCGGCCCATCCTTGAGGTCCCACATGATCCGCAGCTTGTATTTGCCGCTGATCAGCTTCTGGAACGCGGCGACCGGACAGTGATGGCCGCGCGACTCTTTCCGGTTCGGCATGACAGAGATCTCCGTCGAGGCCGGCATCTAACGCCGAACCGCCGCGAACGTCCATAGTATCATTTTTGTCCATACTTGCACCGTCGCTACCAGCGTGCCTAACTCGCATTCTGTTGCGGAGCGGAAAGGAAACGGCATGATCCTTGTCACAGGCGCGACTGGACTGAACGGCGGCGCACTCGTGCGCTTGTTATCTGCGCGCGGGGTTCCGGTGCGCGCGTTGGTCCGCGATCCCGCAAGGGCCGCGGCGCTGGCCGCCCTGCCGCACGTCGAAATCGCCGTCGGCGACATGGCCAGGTCGGAGACGCTCGCCGCGCCGCTCAAGGGTGTGACGCGCGCGATGCTGATCTCGTCGTCGGTGCCGACGATGACCGAGGTGCAATCGACCTTTATCGATGCTGCGAAAAAGGCTGGCGTCCGTCATGTCATCAAGCTGTCCGGGATCATTCCCGACGTGAAGTCGGCGTTCCGCTTTGGACGGATGCACGGCGAGATCGAGAAATATCTCGAAAGCTCCGGCCTCGCGTTCACGCATCTTCGTGCCGGCGAGTTCATGCATTCCTATTTCCGGCAGGTGCCGATGATCCTCGGCAAGGGTGCGCTGTTCCTGCCGATGGAAGACGCGAGGATCGCCTCCGTCGACATCGACGATATCGCAGCAGTCGCCGCCGCTGTGCTCACCGGATCGGGACACGAAGGCAAGATCTATCCTCTGACCGGCCCGGAGGCGCTGACGATGACCGAGGTTGCGCAAAAGCTGTCGGTCGTCGCCGGCAAACCGGTCAAATACATCAACGTGCCGCCGGAGGACGCCAAACGCGCCCAGCTAGCCGCCGGCGTGCCGCCCTACCTTGTCGACGCGCTGGGCGAACTGTTCGCCGCGCGGCGCAAGGGCGGCGAGTCACACGTCTGGCCGACGATCGCCACGGTGTTTAAGATGAAGCCGACGTCGTTCGACCAGTTCGCAGCGAAGCATGCGGCGATCTTTCGCGGCGAGCAGCCGGCGCCGAGATTGTGAAAGGTATGAGATGAAGCAGTTCCTGATCCGTTATCGCCGCACGACCGCTACCGCCGAAGCCTGGCACGAGGACATCAAGCGCTTCATCGCGCAGATCGAGGCCGATCCGGAATTGCGCGGACGGATCTCCTACCGGTGCATGAAGGTGCGCGACAGCGACGAATATATGCACCTTGCGACGCCAACGGACGACGCCGCAGTCAAGGCGCTGCAAAGCCGCGACTGGTTCAAGCGCTATAACGAGCAGACCCGCGCGGCCGCAGGCGGCTCGGTCGAGGTGCTGCCGCT
>DASSXN010000048.1:0-2986 GCA_035703785.1 Xanthobacteraceae bacterium | reverse complement strand
CGTGGCTCCAGGTAGAGCACTATGAACAACGCGATCAGCACGGCAAAGACCGGATACCAACGCAGCGCATCGCCTTGGCTCACCGCTAAAGGCATCGAGCCGAATATGAGAACGGCAATGATGCGGGTGGGCGAGGGGAGTTTTCCGGCGTCCTCGCGCCATGAAAGCCAACGCAAAACAAAAATTTGGCAAAGCACGAGCGCCATGCAGCTCATTATCAGGCTGCATAGCCGCATCGCCGCATCGGAAAAGTCGAGCTGACGCAAGCCGTAGAAGAGCAGATACGAGAACGGCGGATGGATGTCGTCGGTGGCGGGAAAAGTCGCAATGAGCTCGCGCGCCGTATCCAGTTCGATCTTCGAAAGCGTGGCTATTTCGTCGTCGAAAGGAAACCGCCAGACACGCCCGGCCATGATGCTGACCGAAACAAACAAAAACGCCATCGCTGCCAAGTCGAAGCAGTAGGCGCGTGCGGTCGCGATGTAATGCATAGGCGCGCGACGCGCAGTGTCTTGTTCGCACATTTGTTGAGTACTTGCCCCGCCCGGCATGAGTATGTCCGGAACGGTTTAGGCGGGCAACGGGGACGGGATCAGGTCTGCCTGGACTTGATCGTCCGAACCGAGCCAAAGCCGATCATCAACCAGCCGACGATGCCGGCGGTGATTGCGCCGGCAAGCGTAGCCAGCATCTGCGCGGTCGAAGAGCTGCTGCGCGCCGGCGGCTGATCCTTAGGCGTCGGTGCGGCGACGGGCGCCTCGCTTGGTAGCGGCAGGATGACACGCATCTGGCTTGACGTTGGTGCTTCGAACCGCTCGGTTTGTACGGGCGTGCTCGTGGCCGGCGGTTTGTCGGCAGCCGAATCAACGTTGTTGCGCCCGTCCGTTGCGGCGATTTTTGCTGTCGAAGTGGTTGGGACTGGCATCGTCGAACGGGACGCCGCGGCAGGAGCCGGCCCGGCATCTTCGGTTGCGAACTGCAGCACGGTTTCCGAGGTGGCGCGCTCATCCGCTGCGGCTGGTTCGGCGTTCGGCCAGGCGACACGCGAATTTATTTTGTCGGCAAGGCGCGCCGGCCGATGGACCTTCGCTGCCACTGTTGGCCGTCGTCTCGTTTCCGTCCGCGCGATTTTTGTTGTTGCCTTGTGTTGGACGCTGACGCGGCTCGTTTGCGCATGCGCCGGTTTATGGCGCTCATGCGGCGGGTGCAATCCCGCGAGATAAGGTTTTCCGGATTGGTCTGTGGCGGTCGCACTCTGCGCGGCCGCGACACCGGCAACAAACCCGACCATCACGGCGATTAACGCCGCGATGCAAATAAGACGAAAGCTCGACACAATTCCTCCGCTGCTCCCGGATCGCTGCTGTGCTGCGCATGCCGATGACGCGAAATCGCGCCAATTTAATCGGGTCACGTGGATAGGGCACAGTCGTGGTGACAGCATGTTGGCGCAATTGCGGATTTTTTGGTGCAAAGCACGGATAAAAGTCGGCATTAAGGTAAACGTGCCGGCGCCCGAGCGCCCCGTTCCAGCCGTTGCCGCTTAACCCAACTCAGTGATCACTTCAGGGAACTGGTGTAGGCGTTCGCCGGGCCCGTTTGGCCCGATGAGATAATTGTCGCAGACCCAGGACAGCACGCGGCCGCGGATGTAGGTCGGATGCACCACAATATTCATGTGTCCTTCAACGCGCATCGGCTCGTCATGCCGGATGAGCGGCCGCTCCACCAGGTCATAGCCCTGGCCATGGCAATGCAGGCGCTTTTCTTCCGGGCGGCCGTTCTTGCGCATAAATGCATTGTATTCTTCGAACACGTCTTTGCAGGGCGCGCCCGGCTTTAGCAGCGTCAGATTGAATTTGCGCGCTTCGAGCGCGAAGGCAAATTCGTCCTTGAGCTCTGAAGTTGCTTTGCCGACAACGCAGGAACGGCCGAGTTCGGTATACATGCCGCCCGGTCCGGAATCTTCGACGAGAAGCGCCACTGTGTCACCTGCTTGAATGACGCGGTTCTGGTAATGGCGCTGGCTGAACTGGACCGGTTTGTCCGGCGGCATCGAGGCGCAAAGATAAATGCCGTTTTCGCTGCCGTGCCGCTGACTGTAACACTGGGCGATTGCCGCGACGTCGCGGTCGCGCATTCCCGGCTCGACCGCGGCGAATGCCGCGCGCATCGCGCCGTCCTGCATGGCAGCGGCGCGCCGGATGAGTTCCTGTTCTTCGGGGCTTTTGATTGCCTTGATCTTGTCAACGAGATCAGACGCTTCGACAAAGCGGGTGTTGGAAAAGCGGCCTTTCTGCAAATAGTCGACCAGCGCAAACGACATTTGCGACGTGCCGGCGAGTCCGATGGTGCCTCCCGCGTAAGGCGAGAGCGCCTTCGCCGCGAGCTCCGGATCGTAAGGCGCCGTATAATTGCATGAGACGAAACTCGGCGTCGTCAGCCATTGTTTAACGCCGCGCCGCACCCCGTCGGCGTTGGCGGCCGGCTGCGTGACGCCGCCAAAGGGACCTTGACTCACCAGGGTCATCAGATCGTCGCGCGGAAAGACGACGGTGAGCGGATAACCGTTGGTCGCCGGCAGATCGGTAAAATATTTGACGTAACCGCCCATATGATCGTTGTTGTTCTGCATCAACAGCACGTCGATCTGCTCGCGCTCCATGGCGCCACGCACGGCCGCCCAGCGGCGTTGCAGCTCGGCGGTCGAGATCGGCGTCTGCAGGCGTTCGGAAAGTTGCTCCATTCCAGTACTCCGAGAAATCTTCCGATCATTGCCGAAACCGGCCGCGCGGACTTGCAAACGGGTTATAGCGTCTGGCCGAACCGGCCGCCAATGTGCAATGAGCGAAGTGTGCGCACAATTTCATCTCGCGCACTGCCGCCGGGTCGGATAAACTCAATCGTGTTGTTGCGGCTGTCCGATCAGGAGCAATCGATGGCAATCGACTTTTCGACCGTGAATTGGCTTTTCGTCGCGATAATG
>DASSXN010000172.1:0-8140 GCA_035703785.1 Xanthobacteraceae bacterium | reverse complement strand
AAGGCGCTGGGAGGGGGGTAGCCCCGATTATTTTTTTGAACCCCCCTCCCCAACCCTCCCCCTCAAGGTGGGAGGGAGCGCGCCTGCGCTTGCGGACTGCAACGTGACCACCATCGACCTCGCCAAGACTCCCTCCTTCCGCCTTGACGGCAAGCGCACGCTGGTTACCGGCGGCGGGCGCGGCATTGGACTTGCCGCAGCCTCGGCGCTGGCTGCCGCCGGCGCGCATGTGACGCTCGCCGCGCGCACCAAATCCGAAATCGAGCAAGCCGCCGCGGCGATCCGCGCGCGGGGCGAGGCCGCCGAGGCGCTGGTGTTGGACGTTACGGATGTCGAGGCCGTGCGGACGGCCGTGGCGCGCGCCGAGCCGTTTGCGATCCTCGTCAACAATGCCGGCATGAATCGTCCGGCTTATTTCCCGGACGTCAAAGTCGAGGATTTCGACGCGATCTTCGCGCTCAATGTCCGCGCTGCCTTCTTCATGGCGCAGGCGGTGGCGCGCCGCCTGATCGAAGCGAAGCTGCCCGGCTCGATCATCAATATCTCATCGCAGATGGGCCATGTCGGCGCCGCCCGCCGCACGGTTTATTGCGCCTCGAAGCACGCAATGGAGGGCTTCACCAAAGCGATGGCGATCGAGCTCGCCCCACACAACATCCGCGTCAACAGCCTGGGTCCGACCTTTCTGGAGACGCCGATGACCCGGCCGTTTTTCGAGAACAAAGCGTTCCGCGACGAAGTGCTCTCCAAGATCAAGCTCGGTCGTCTCGGCCAGCTCGACGAGATCACCGGCGCGATCGTGTTTCTCGCTTCCGATGCCTCATCGCTGATGACCGGCTCGGCGCTCGTTCTCGACGGCGGCTGGACCGCGGAGTGATTGATCGAAAGCGACCCACCCGTTTCCCGTCACCCTGAGGTGACCGCGAAACGGCCCTCGAAGGGCGACGGCCCGGGCCGTTCATCCTTCGAGGCTCACTACGCTCGCACCTCAGGATGACGGATTGCAGCGTGTGCAAGCCCGCTGAGCTCCAAATCCGCAAATGCGTCCAAAACCGTTAGCAAGTGGACGAACTTAAGCGCTGATTGGATAGACCGCCTTTTCGCCCGAGAGCACGCGGGCGACGTCGCTTGCGCATTTGGACTGCAGTTCTTCCAGCGCTTCGACCGAATAGAACGCGGTATGCGGGGTGAGGATCACATTGTCGCGGCCAAGAAGCGGCGAATCCTTGGGTAAAGGCTCGGTCACCACCACGTCGAGCGCGGCGCCGCCGAGACGGCCCGAATCGAGCGCGGCGACCAGCGCAGCCTCATCGACCAAGGGCCCGCGCGCGGTATTGATGAGGTACGCGCCCTTTTTCATCTTGGCGAAAGCGGCCGCATTCATCAGCCCGTGCGTCGCCGAGAGGAGCGGCGCGTGCACCGAGATGAAGTCGGAGCGGGCGAGGAGATCGTCAAAGCTCACGCCCTCGACGCCGGCGGCGCGCAGCGCTTCCTTTGCCACGTAAGGATCGCGGGCGAGCACCTTTAGCCCAAACGCTTTAGCCTTGGGCGCGAGCGCGCGCGGGATATTGCCGAAGCCGACCAGCCCCAGCACTTGGCCTTCGAGCCGGCGTAGCGGCACGAGCGGCGGCACCTCCCAGCGTCCGGATTGCACGAGCTTGTTGGCGAGAGTCACTTTGCGCGCGAGTGCGAGCAAAAGCGCCATGGCATGGTCAGAGACTTCGCGCAGGCAGTAATCGGGGACGTAATTGACGGCAATGCCAAGCGCCTTCGCCGCCGGCAAATCGATGTTGTCGACGCCAAGTCCGAACCGGCCGATCGCTTTGCAACGCGTCAACTGCCGAAGGAGTTCGCCGGGAAGTTTTGCATAAGTGACGAGAACAGCGTCGGCATCGCGCGCCACGGCGAGGATGTCGTCGGCGGAAGCGCTTTTCGCCATGCGGTATTCGGGATCAAGCCGCGCCAGCTTTTGCTTGGCTGGCTCAAGCGAGGGAAACGGACTGTCGGTGATGGCGATGATTGTGTGGGGCATATGTACACTTTCTTTTACTCCCCCCTGAAAGGGGAGGGTCGACCGCCGAAGCGGAGCGACGGCGGACGGGGAGGGTCATTCAGCGCGCTGGCTGGACCCCCACCTGTTCGCTTACGCTCGCCATCCTCCCCCTTTTAGGGGGAGGATTTTAGAGAGCAAATACTTGCGGATTGACGCAGTTCGGCAATTTTCGTCCTTCCAGGAAAGCAAGAATATTGTCGACGACGATCTTTGCCATCTCCTCGCGCACTTGCGGCGTGGCGCTGCCGAGATGCGGGGTGAGCACGACATTCGACATCGCTTTGAGGCGCTTGTCGATCTTCGGCTCGTGTTCAAAAACGTCGAGCCCGGCGCCGGCGATCTGTTTGGTCTTAAGCGCACGCACGAGCGCCGCCTCGTCGACAATCGCGCCGCGGGCGGTGTTGATCAAAAACGCGGTCTTTTTCATCAGCCGCAGCTCGCGGGCGCCGATTTGATGCCGGGTCTCGGCGTTGAGCGGCGAGTGCAGCGATACGAAATCGGACTCCCGCAGCAATTGTTCGAGCGGCACGTAGGTCAAACCGGCTTCGCGCTCCTCGCTCTCGGATTTGCGCCGCGGCGTCCAGTACAACACGCGCATCGAGAAACCATGCGCGCGGCGCGCCACCGCTTTGCCGATCAACCCGCCGCCGCCAATGAGCCCGATGGTTTTGCCCCAAACATACGAGCCCATCAGATGCGCCGACTGGCCGCCGGGGAATTTGCCGGCGCGCACCGCGCGGTCGCCCTCGAGGATCCGCCGCGCCACCGCGAGCATTAGACCGAAATTGAGATCCGCGGTTGCTTCGGTGGTGATCGGCGCCGTCACGGTGACGGGAATGCGCCGTTCCGTCGCCGCCTCGACGTCGATGTTCGACGGCGTGATCGATTGCGCGGCGATCAGGCGCAATTCCGGATTGGCGGTGACGACGGCGCGATCAATCTTGTCGTGGAGCAGGCAGAACAAAATATCCGCGTGGCGTACGTCCTGGAGCAGCGTGCGCTTGGGGACGATCCGGCTCGCATCGGGAAACACTTTAACCTTTGCCACGGCGCGCAGGCGCTTGAGCGCCGTCTCCGATACCGGCTGGGTAACGAAAATCCGCGGCCGTCGTTGCGATGTCCACATCAGGCGAGCCACCGCACGACGCCGTCGACGCCGTCGACTGCAACCTGCGCGCCGTCGGGAATGCGGCGCGTGGCATCGAGTACGCCGAGCACCGCGGGGATGCCGCGCTCGCGCGCCAGCGAAGCAAGATGCGAGGTCGAGCCGCCAAGCTCGGCGACCACGCCGCCGACACGCGGCAGGATGTGGCTGAGCGCTGGACCAGCAACGCGCGTCACCAAAATATCGCCCGGCGCCACGCGGGTGAGCTCGCATTCGCAATTCACCACTACGGCGCGGCCCGAGCCCCAGCCGATGCCGGCGGGGTGGCCGTTCAGCCCCGGATGCTTCAGCCAGATTGCGTCCGGCACCTGCGCCGGCCGCATGTGCAGCGGACGCGCCTGCAGCAATTTGAAACCGTCGTCGTCCAGCGCCCATTCGATCTCGACGGGCATGCCGAGCACGCTCTCCGCTTTGCGCATCAACCGGCCGAGCGCGGTGGCCTCGCCGGCTTTAAGGCAAGGGGCGCGAATGAGCGCCGCGGGCACGGCTTGCGGCGAAGTTCCCGCTCCGCCGGCAGCGTGGCTGCAGGTCTCGCGATGATGCTTTCGCCCGGCCTCGTTGGAGCGCACGAAGCCTTGGCGGCTGAGCACGATGCGGTCCGGCACCACTTCGCCCTGTGCGATGGTCGAGCCCAATCCCCATGTGGCGCTGATCAGCATCTGGCCGTCGGCAGTTTCGCTCAAAGCCCCGCCGGAGGCGCGTGCAGCGACGAGCGGCTGAACCAGGACGGCCATCGCGGTCTGCGCCGGATTTTGTTCATGCTGCGCCATGGAGCGGCGCGCGGTCGTGGTCCACAGCGCCGCCCAGCAGGCGCGCAATGCGATCATGAATTCGGTCTCGCCGGCGATACCGAGGAAGCTTTCGAACTGGCCGGCAAAATTGCCGTCGGCGCGATCCTCGATCAACGCCGAAGAACGCACCGCGGCCGGTTTTCGTTCCGCGCCCCACGCGGCGATGACGTCGTCATAAAGCTCCGGTGCGAGCGCTTCCTGATAAAGCTTTAAACGAATTTCCACGGCGAGCCGGCGCTGCGCCTGCGGATCGGCGTCGGCGTATTGGCGCACAAGGTCGCTGAGTCCGAGATGCTCGATCTGCCGCCGGTAGGCGTCGGCGGTGATGCAGAAGCCGCCCGGCGTCGGCAATCCGGCGCGCGTGAGCGCCGCCAGGTTCGCGGCTTTTGGACCGACGCAAGATGCGTCGGTGGCGGCAGAAAGGGGAAGGACGATTGCAGTCGCCACGTCGCTCTCCGCTTTCCTCAGTTGTCATGGCCGGACTTGTTCCGGCCATCCCGTTGGATCGGGCACAGCATGCGTCTCGGGATCACCGGGACGCGGCGCGATGCGCCGGCCCGGTGATGACGTCGAGACAAGCTCGACGTCACCTCACATGATCGCCGTAGCCCGGCAGCGGATCGACGACCGTGATCTGCTTGACCGGGAAATTCGAAACGATCTCGATGGAATCCTTGTGCACGATCAGCATTTCCTCGATCCGCACGCCGTAATGGAATTTTTTGCCGTGCTGGGTTTCGAGCGCAAACGTCATGCCTTCTTTGATTTCGACCGGATGATCGAGCGACCAGATGCGCGAGATGACCGGCGGATCGTATTGCGCCAAGCCGAGGCCGTGGCCCCATAGATTGGCGGCGGCCTGATCCTCGTCTTCGTAGCCCCAAGTTTCCATCGCCGACGGCCATTTGAGCGCGATGTCGCGCGTGGTGGCGCCGGCTTTGACCGCGCCGATGGAATCGTAGAGCCATTTCAGCGCGATCTCGTAGGTTTCCTTCTGTTCCTTGGTCGGCTCCTTGCCGACGCAATAGGTGCGGTAATAACAGGATTTGTAGCCGTTCCAGGTCAGCGCCGCCAAATCCATGAACACGATGTCGCCGGGCTGGATGATGCGATCGGAAAAGTTGCGCCAGTTCGGCCAGGTGTTGGGGCCCGATGAGACGATGACGTCCTCGACGTCTTCCATGCCGGGAATGTTGTAGAGATATTGCATCAGATGCGCGGTCACCTGATTTTCAGTGATGCCGGGGCGCAGGAATTTCATGCATTCCCAATGCGTGGCGTCGCCGATCGCACCGACGATGCGGAAACATTCCTGCTCGTCTTCGTTTTTGACCGCGCGCGCTTCCATCATCGCGCTCATGCCGTCGGTCCAGTTGATATTGTTGTCCTTGAAAATATTGATCATGTTGATGTCGATGAAATCGACGCCGAGCTTTTGACCGGCGACGCCGTTCTCGCGCATCGCCTGCAGCACCGCTTTGGTGAATTTCGTTACCTGCTGGGTGGAGGCCGGACCGGCCGCGCCCTTGATCCAGGCGAACGAATGGCGGACGTTCTCCTTAGGGATCCAGGGCGAGTGGCGTTCGATCTGAAAGCCGAGATCGCCTTGCTCGAACAAGATCGGCGCGCCGTCGCCGCACAGCATCGCATAGCGCAGGCCGGGCTTGAGCCGGTTCCAGCCGGGGGTCAGCGTGCCGGTGAGATAGCGGACATTTTCGTCGTACATGCACAGGAGTGCGCCGAGGCCGTGCTTTTTCATCATCGCGCGAGCGCGCTCGGTGCGGTATTTTCGTAAGCGGTCCCAATTGACCCGCTGCTGCCAATCTAATCCGGCGATGCCGAAATTCGCCCCCATGTGACCCTCCCCAGATAACTGACGACCCCGTTCACCTCTGTCGGAAAAATTCCGTGCGCGCAAGCGCTTCGGTGCCCACTCCGCGAGGCCCAATTGATGTCATAAGATGCAGGTGAGGCCTATACTCGATGGAAAGGTGCCGGCAATGACCAAGGTTACACGCCGCAATCTCGCGCGCGCAGGTATTGCGCAGGCAGGCGCGCTCGGGCTGGTCGGCGCGCTCGCCGCTCCCGCATTGGCGCAGAACGGCAAAATGCGCTGGCGCATGATCACCTCCTGGCCGAAGCGATTGCCCGGCCCCGGCATGTCGGCGGAACGGGTGGCCGAGCGGATCGGCGCGCTCTCTGGCGGCCGGCTTGAGATCAGTGTCTCGGCGGCTGGCGAGGTGGTTCCGGCGCTGGAAGTGCTCGATGCGGTCGGCTCCGGCGTCGCCGAGATGGGCCATACCGCCGCGTTTTATTGGCAGGGCAAGGAGCCGGCCGCGGCCTTTTTCACGACCGTGCCGTTCGGGCTCCTCCCGAACGAGCATGTGGCCTGGATCGATGCCGGCGGCGGTCAGGTGCTATGGGACGAGCTCTATGCGCCGTTCGGCGTGAAACCGTTCATGGCCGGCAATACCGGAACGTGCATGGGTGGCTGGTTTCGCCGCGAGATCAAAAGCCGCGACGACGTGCGCGGCCTGAAACTCCGCTCGCTCGGACTGGGCGGCGAGGTCTATCGCCGGCTCGGCGCCATTCCGCAAACCACCGCGCCTGGCGAAATCCTGATGGCGCTGCAATCGGGCCTGATCGAGGGCGCCGAATTCGTCGGACCGGGCTCTGATATCGCGCTCGGGCTCTATCGCTACGCGCCGTTCTATTATTATCCGGGTTTCAACAAGCCGAACGGCACCGGCGAGTGCATCGTCACGCTTAAAGCCTGGCAGGCGCTCGACCGCGAACTGCAGGCGGTGGTGGCGCATGCTTGCGCCGCCGAGGCCTCCTATGCCCTTGCCGAAATGGAGCGGCTCAATATCGAGGCGCTTGGCGCGCTGACCACGCAGAACAATGTGCAGCTGCGCGCCTTTCCCACAGATCTCGTCGGTGCCGCGCGGGGCCAGGCCAAGGACGTGCTCGCCGAGTTTGCCGGCAAGAGTCCGGGCGCGGCCAAGGTGCATGCGTCCTATGTCGCATTCCGCGACAAGGTCGCGAAGTGGTCGCGCATCTCGACCGAAGCGGTTCTGCACGCGCGGGAGGGGTGATGCGCCGCGGCACCCAAACTCGCGTTGTGACGAAGGGCCGGGAACTAGCGATAGACCTCGTCAGGCAGCTCCTGTCGCGGCAGAGCCTGCGCATCAATCGTCTGTTCCAACTTGAGCACTTCCATCGTGTTGTTGGTCTCGTCCTGTAAGGCGCTCGCGACCCGAGGGAGGTGAGCGGCCGCAACCGTGACGGCAAGCAGGGCAACCAGGATCGCTGATCCGTAAGCGATGGTGCGCATGGGATTTCCTCCAATGCGTTAGCCCTCACCACGGCTGGGACTAACGATTCGCAGGAGGAATGGCTGTGTCTCATGGCACAGCGAAAAAATCCGGGCGCTGGGTCCCTATGGGCATCACGGCCGCGAACGATGGCATGAGGCGATGGGCCGCAAAGCCGAAAAGGGCGACTTGTCTTATTATGCGGCGTGCCGGGAAAAGTTGGCCCATTCTTGCACACAGCGTTCAAGATCGCTGATGTTGCGCTGCAGTTGCTCGAGAGCAAAGCCAAGCGCAAACAATTGTTCGAGCTGACCAGCCGATAGCGACGCCGAGTCACGCTGGCGCAGCGCAGTCAATTCGGAGGCACAGGCAGCAATCTCCTGTTGCGGCGGAGGCAGCTGTGCTGTTTTGTGCCGCGAGGTAAGCGCAAGAGCGCAGCTGCGAAAATAAGCGCCGAGCGCGGCGCCAACGCGATCGAGCACCGACCTCAGATCGTCCGTAAGATGGCCCGGTAGCGGTTCGGCGCTTGCGCGTCCGATCATGACGAAGTCGTGTCGCAGCCTCAGCAATGTGCGTGGCAGGGGAGCGGGATCCGGCGCCGTGGCAAAACTGAGCGGCTTTTCACGTTTGAACTCCTCGACCACGCCTTGCAGTTCCACCACCGTGCCGCCGATGCGGTCTTGAAGACGCAGAAGCTCGGCCGGATTGGCTCTTTGCGACAGACCGGCCAAAATCTGGGGAACGTCTTTTGCCATTTCATAAAGCACGCGGGCAGCGGCCTCGCTCGTCAGGCGGTGAGCGCGCTCGGGAAACACGA
>DASSXN010000155.1:0-2176 GCA_035703785.1 Xanthobacteraceae bacterium | reverse complement strand
CGCATGATCCCGAAAAGTGGGAACCGGTTTCCCGCCTGCGCGTAGGCGTGCCAATATTATATGCTTTCGTTCAGTGCTTCGGCGGGCGAAGGCAGGTCCGATAAGATCATGCGCAAACAAATCTTCGAGATGCACAGTGATTCAAGTTAATTGGATCGCCCGTTGATGCCGCGGCGAGGCGCCAGCAAAGACAATACCAGCCGGCTCGCGGCGGTGACCCTCGACGAAGCTTCGCTCGGCCGCACCAATGATGACGTCGAGCACGAGCGGCGGGTCGCGATCTACGATCTCCTTGAAGAGAACAATTTCAGGCCGGTTGGACACGACGGCGGTCCCTACGCGCTGCAGCTGGGCATTTCCGGCAACCGGCTCGTTTTCGACATTCGCCTCGCCGACAACACGCCGGTGATCGCGCATATGCTCTCGCTGGCGCCGTTCCGCCGCGTGGTGAAGGATTATTTCGTAGTCTGCGACAGCTACTACGCGGCAATCCGCACGGCGACGCCCGACCGCATCGAGGCCATCGATATGGCGCGGCGCGGTCTGCACGACGAAGGGTCGCGTCTGGTGATGGAGCGGCTCAGGCGCAAGGTCGACATCAATTTCGACACCGCGCGCCGCCTGTTCACTTTGATCTCGGTCTTGCACTGGAAGGGCTGAGCTTGCCGCCGCAATCGCGCCCTCCGCTGGCGGTGCTGTTTGCCTGCGGGCTCAATTCGGTGCGCTCGCCGATCGCGGCGGCCTTGTTCGGGCAGATCTTCGGACGCGGCGTCTATGTCAACTCGGCCGGCGTGCGCAAGGGCGAACTCGATCCCTTTGCCGTAGCAGTGATGGCGGAAATCGGCCTCGACATCTCGCGACACAAGCCGCTGACCTTCGAGGAATTGGATGAATGGGAGGGTCTTAATTTCGATCTCATCGTCTCGCTCGCGCCGGAGGCGCATCACCGGGCGCTGGAACTGACCCGTACCAGCGCGGTGGAGGTGGAATATTGGCCGACCACCAATCCGACCGCGGTGGAAGGCAGCCGCGAGCAACGGCTTGAGGCCTATCGGCAAGTGCGCGACCAGATTTTGGCGCGCATTCGCCAGCGGTTCATTCCCCGCGGTCCCGGCAACGAATGAGGAAGGAATTGGACACACTGATATCGTACGCTGAAATCGGACCGCGCATCGGCACTGTTGTGATGGATCGCGCCATCCGGTACTGTCCGCGCAAATTTCGGCGGGGTTGGCAACGAACCCGCTTAGAGGCAACGTTTCGGAAAGCGAATGGCGAAGGAAGAACTGTTGGAATTTCCCGGCGTGGTGACGGAACTGCTTCCGAACGCCACCTTTCGGGTCAAGCTCGAGAACGATCATGAGATCATTGCGCACACCGCGGGACGCATGCGCAAGAATCGCATCCGCGTACTCGCAGGCGACAAGGTGCTGGTCGAAATGACGCCGTATGATCTGACCAAGGGCCGGATTACCTACCGGTTCAAATGATCGGCCGTCCGAAACTGGTGCTTGCTTCCGGCTCGCCGCGCCGGCTCTCGCTCATTAATCAGGTCGGTATCGAACCCGACGCGCTGCGCCCCACCGACATCGATGAGACGCCCAAACGCGGCGAGCTGCCGCGCGCTTACGCCACGCGGCTGGCTCGCAACAAAGCCGAAACCGCGCTCGGCATGGTGCGCATCGACGACGAACTCAAAGGCGCCTACATCCTCGCCGCCGATACCGCCGTTGCCGTCGGCCGGCGCATTTTGCCCAAGGCCGAACTGCTCGACGAGGCGGCGCAATGTTTGCGGCTTCTGTCGGGACGCAATCACCGCGTTCACACCGCGATCTGTCTGGTCACGCCCAAGGAAACCTTCCGCCAGCGTTACGTGGAGACGCGCGTGCGCTTCAAACGTTTGTCGGAACAGGACATCGAGGCCTATCTCGCTTCCGGCGAATGGCGCAGCAAAGCCGGCGGCTATGCCGCGCAAGGCATCGCCGGCGGCTTTGTGGTCAAGCTCGTCGGCTCCTATTCCAACATTATCGGCTTGCCGCTTTACGAGACACTGACGCTTCTTGGCGGCGAGGGCTATCCGGTCCATTTCGGCTGGATCAACGCCGGGTGAGGCTGGCGCTCTTCGGGGTGCGCCCCATATTCGGTCTATGCCCGACGCAAAAACAGCGAAACCGGT
>DASSXN010000142.1:0-6901 GCA_035703785.1 Xanthobacteraceae bacterium | reverse complement strand
TGATGCACCGACAGATCGCGTATCGTCGGCTTCTCGCCGTTGAGCGGATTCGCCGGATCCCAGGCATAGCGCAGCGTCTCGAAGCGCATGGCGCGCGCATCGATCATCAGAAGCCGGCCGACTAGGCCTTCGCCGAAGCCGACGATTTCCCGGATCACTTCGAGCGCCATCATCGACCCGACCACGCCGGCAAGCGCCCCGAGGACGCCGGCTTCGGCGCAAGCCGGAACGCTGCCGGGCGGCGGCGGCTCCGGAAATAGGCAGCGGTATGTAGGATTGGGCTTGCCGTCGGCGCCGCGTTCGAACGCGCGGATCGTTGTGAGCGTGCCGTCGAAGGTGCCAAGCGCGGCCGTAACCAGCGGCTTCTTGGCGAAAAAGCAGGCGTCGGAGACGAGATACCGCGTGGCGAAATTGTCCGATCCATCGGCGACAATGTCGTAATCTTCGGCCAGCGCCAGCGCGTTATCCGCGGCAAGCCGGACATTGTGCGGCGTCACCATAACATTCGGATTGAGCCGCCGGATCGTCGCCGCCGCAGTCTCGACTTTCGGCGTGCCGATGTCAGGCGTGGCGTGGATGACCTGACGCTGCAAATTCGACAGCGTGACCACGTCGTCATCGACGACGCCGAGCGTGCCGACCCCGGCAGCGGCGAGATAGAGCAGCACCGGCGCGCCAAGGCCGCCGGCGCCAATAACCAGCACGCGCGCGCGGCGGAGCGCCGCCTGCCCCGGGCCGCCGACCTCGCGCAGCACAATGTGACGCGCGTAGCGTTCAAGCTCGTCGTCGCTGAGCATGCCGACAATATAGGGCCGTGCACGAAACTCGGCGACTCAGCGGCAAAGACCTGAGCAAGCCGAGCTTCAAGAAAGCCAGAAGCGCCCTGTTATCTCGGTGGCAGTATCGCAACGGCCTCGATCTCGAACAAAGCACCCGGCCGCGCCAGCTCGGGCACGCCGATCGTGGTGCTGGCCGGCGGGGCAGCGGTGTTGACGTAACTGTCTCGCACTTCGCGGAACAGCGCGATATTGGCGCCGATGTTCACGATATAGTTGTTGACCTTGACGAGATGCTCGAAGCCGGCGCCCACTGAGACCAGGGCCGCCTTTAAGTTCTGGAACGCCAGCTCCATCTGTTCGCGCGCACTGGCGCCCATCTTGCCGGACCTGTCCATACCGAGCTGGCCGGCAAAATAAATCAGGCGTCCCGGTCCGATCACTTCCACGACATGGCTATAGCCCGGCGGCCTGGCGATGGCGTCCGGATTCGAGAAGCGAAGGTGGTTCGGCATGTCAGTGCCCTCCCTGTTGATGATGCAAAGGCTATTTGTTCTCGAACTTCGGCGGCCGCTTCTCGATAAAGGCCGTCATGCCTTCCTTCTGGTCACGTGTCGCGAACAGAGAATGAAACACCCGCCGCTCGAAGCGCATGCCCTCGGTCTGCGAAGTTTCGAAGGCGCGTTTGACCGCCTCTTTTGCCGCCAGCACTGAAGGGAGCGACATCGCCGCGATGGTCGCAGCCACTTTGATTGCTTCGTCGAGCAGGCTTTGCAGCGGCACGATGCGCGCCACGAGACCGGCGCGCTCGGCTTCCTGCGCGTCCATCATCCGGCCGGTGAGGATCAAATCCATGGCCTTGGCTTTGCCCACCGCGTGGGTGAGGCGCTGCGTGCCGCCGATGCCGGGAATGATGCCAAGCTTGATTTCCGGCTGGCCGAACTTGGCATTGTCGGCCGCAATGATGAGATCGCATTGCATGGCAAGCTCGCAGCCGCCGCCGAGCGCAAAGCCGGCGACTGCGGCGACGACTGGCTTGCGTGCATCGGCGACGCGATGCCACGTTCCGATGAAATCGCCGAGGAAAGCGTCGGTGAAAGTCTTGCCGGCCATTTCCTTGATGTCGGCGCCGGCGGCAAAGGCCTTGTCGGAGCCGGTGATGACGATGCAGCCAATATTGTCGTCGGCTTCGAACGTGTCGATCGCCTGAGCAAGTTCGCGCATCAGCGCGCTGTTGAGCGCATTGAGCGCTTGCGGGCGGTTGAGCCGGATCAGGCCGACGCGCTCGCGGGCCTCAACAATGATGTTCTCGCTCATGGATTCCTCGCAAAAACTTACTTCTGGCACACCGGGCAATAGAAGGTCGAGCGGCCGTTCTGAACAATGCGCTTGATCGTACCGCCGCAGCCCTTCGTGCGGCATGGTTGGCCGGCGCGATCGTAGACGCGGAAGTGATGCTGAAACATGCCGAGCTCGCCGTCGGTGAGCCGGTGATCGCGCAGCGACGAGCCGCCGTCCTTGATCGCCTGCGTCAGCACCGCTTTGATACTGTCGACCAGCCGCACGGCGCGTTCCTTTGGTGCGCCATTGCGCTCGGCAAGCGACGACGCCCGCCGCTTCGGCGACAGGTGGGCGCGGTGCAGCGCTTCGCAGACATAGATGTTGCCGAGCCCGGCGACGACACGCTGATCGAGCAACGCCGCTTTGAGGCTCGTCTTTTTTCCCCGACAGGCTAACGACAGCATCGCGGCATCAAACGCATTGCCGAGCGGCTCAGGACCAAGCCCGCGCAACAGCGGCTCGCCATCGAGTTCTTCGCGCGCAACAAGTTTCATCGAGCCGAAGCGGCGCGGATCGTTGAACGTCACGCTCGCGCCCGATGCCAAATGGAATACCACGTGATCGTGGGCGAGGTGCTTGCTGCGCTCGTGGTAGTAACGGCCGAGATGCTTACCCGGTCGCTCATCGTGACCGAGAAAGACGTGAAACGATCCGGACATGCCCAGATGCATGATGAGGACGTCTCCCGACGATAGATCGACCAAGAGATATTTGGCGCGACGGCCAACGCCGATCACGCGTTTGCCTTGGAGCCGTTGCGCAAAGTCCTTCGCCAGCGGCCAGCGCAGATCGGGCCGTCGAACCTCGACGCGCGTGAGGCGTTCGCCGTCCATGGCCGCTTCGAGGCCGCGGCGGACCGTTTCCACTTCCGGAAGTTCGGGCATTGCTGGTTTAAGGCCGCCGCTGCAAGGTGGTTAATTTCAAAGACATAGCCTGCTCCGGCGGGCCGCGCTATGGTTGCGCAGCAAGGTCGGCAGCTATGACAGAATCCGCCCAGTTCGGCTCCAAACGAGTGCCGCTTGCGGCCAAGCAGGCGCTGGTCAACGACGTTTTTCACAGCGTCGCGCGCCGCTACGATCTCATGAACGACCTGATGTCGTTCGGGCTGCATCGGGCCTGGAAGGATGCGCTGGTGACGGCGGTCAATCCACCGAGAGCGGCGCCGTTTTCGGTGCTCGATATCGCCGGCGGCACCGGCGATATCGCCTTTCGCATTATCGCGGCCGGCGGCGCGCAGACCCGCGTCACCGTCTGCGATATCAATCCCGACATGCTTGAAGTCGGCCGCGAGCGAGCGTCGGTGTATGGCGGCGTCGCCGCGGTTACATTCGCCGAGGCCAATGCCGAGGCGCTGCCGTTTGCCGACCGCAGTTTCGACGCGGCTACGATTGCCTTCGGCATCCGCAATGTGCCGCGCATCGAACGGGCGCTGGCCGAGGCTTTCCGCGTGCTCCGGATCGGCGGCAAATTTGTCTGCCTGGAATTCTCGTCGGTGGACGTACCGGCCCTCGACCGGCTCTATGATTTCTATTCGTTCAACGTCATTCCGGCACTGGGCCGGGTCGTAGCCGGAGACGCCGAATCCTACCGTTATCTGGTGGAATCCATCCGCCGCTTTCCCAAACCGCAAGCCTTTGCCGCGATGTTGCGCGCGGCAGGTTTCGCCCGCGTTTCGGTCCAGGCGATGAGCGGCGGCATCGTGACGTTGCACTCCGGCTGGCGTTTGTGATCTCGGCTCCTGCGCATCTCGTACGGCTCGCCCGCGCCGGCTTCGTGTTCGCCCGCGAAGGCGTCTTCGGCATCATCGATCCGGCGGTGGCGCCGGTCGGTGCGCGTCCGCTTCTGCGAATGGCGCGACTGTTGGAGCGGCACACCACAGGACCCGCGGAAACGCGGCTGTCGGCGGCGCTGACCAAGCTCGGCCCGAGCTATGTCAAGCTCGGGCAATTTCTCGCCACGCGACCCGACGTGGTCGGCGCCGCGCTGGCGCGCGATCTTGAGAGCTTGCAGGATCGCATGCCACCGTTTCCCCAAGCCGAAGCCGAGGCGGCGATCGCTGCGTCCTTCGACAAGCCGGTCGGGTCGGTTTTCGCAACTTTCGGCCCACCGGTTGCCGCCGCCTCGATTGCGCAAGTGCATCGGGCCACGGTTGTGACGGCGACTGGCACGCGCGCTGTCGCCGTAAAGATTTTGCGCCCCGGCGTCGAGCGCCGCTTTCACGCCGATCTAACCGCATTCACCTTTGCCGCGCAGCACGCCGAGAACGCCTCCGCCGAGGCCCGCCGGCTGCGCCTGGTCGAGGTCGCCGACACGCTGCGCCGCTCGGTGATGGTGGAGATGGATTTTCGTCTGGAGGCGGCGGCGCTTTCCGAGATGGGAGAAAACACCAAGGCCGATCCCGGGTTTCGCGTCCCGGAAGTCGATTGGGACCGCACCAGCAAGGACGTACTGACGCTGGAATGGATCGATGCGACGCCGCTGTCAGACCGGGCGCGGCTGCAGGCCAAGGGCTTCGACCTGGCGCAGCTGGCGCGAGCGCTGATTCAAACTTTCCTGCGCCATGCGCTGCGCGACGGTTTCTTTCACGCCGACATGCATCCGGGAAATCTGTTCGTCGATGACGAGGGCCGGTTGATCGCGGTCGATTTCGGCATCATGGGGCGGCTCGGGATCAAAGAACGCCTGTTCCTCGCCGAAATCCTGCACGGCTTCATCACCCGCGATTATTACCGCACCGCCGAGGTTCATTTCGAAGCCGGCTATGTGCCGACGCGGCATTCGATCGAGGATTTCGCGCAGGCGATCCGGGCCATCGGCGAGCCAATCCACAATCGCACCGCCGAAGACATTTCGATGGCCCGGCTGCTGGCGCTGTTGTTCGAGGTCACCGGCCTGTTCGATATGCGCACGCGGCCGGAGCTGTTGCTGTTGCAAAAAACCATGGTCGTGGTGGAGGGGGTGGCGCGCTCGCTCGACCCCAAACTCGACATGTGGCGCACGGCCGAGCCGGTCGTGCGCGAATGGATGGAGCGCCACCTCGGCGCCGCCGGCAAGCTCGAAAGCGCCGCGCTTGGCGCCGCCGAACTCGGCCGCTTCGTCGGCAATGCGCCGGGCCTGCTAACCCGCGGCGCGCGCGTGCTCGATCAGCTCGATGAAATGACCCGCGACGGGCTCGTGCTGTCGCCACAGACCATCGCCGAACTCGACAAGACCGAAGCCCGGCGCGGCCGCTGGATGGTCGCGGCGTTGTGGATCATCGCGGCGCTCTTGCTGTGGTTCGCCCTGCGGCATTGATTGGCGACTTGATTGCATTGATTGCAATGCATGCACAATCCTGCTAAGCTCCCAGCGAATAAGGGCAAAACCCCGGCAAAATCTCTTGGCCAGCCTAACTGTTCGCCAACTCGACGACGCGCTGAAGAAGCTGCTGCGGCTGCGCGCGGCGCGTCACGGCCGATCCATGGAGGACGAGGTCCGGGTGATCTTGCGCGAAGCCGCGGCGGAAACCGACCATGGCGCCGCCGGCCGGTTCACGCCTGCCGCGGCGCCAAGACACAAGACCTCGACGCCGAGCGAAGACGGACCACGCATTCTCATCATCATCGGCGGCGGCATCGCCGCCTATAAGTCGCTCGATCTGATCCGGCGTTTGGAGGAGCGCGGAGCGCGACTGCACTGCATCCTCACGCCGGCCGCACGGCACTTTGTGACGCCGCTTGCCGTCGGCGCGCTCACCGGAGAGCGCGCGTTTACCGATCTGTTCGATCCGCAGAGCGAATTCGACGTCGGGCACATCCGGCTTGCTCGCGACGCCGACCTCATTGTCGTTGCGCCGGCAACCGCCGATCTTCTCGCCAAAATGGCGGGCGGTCACGCCGACGATCTGGCGACCGCGGTTCTGCTGGCGACCGACAGACCGATCCTGATCGCGCCGGCGATGAATCCGCGCATGTGGGCGGCCAAAGCAACGGCGCGCAATATGGCGCAAGTGACCGCCGATGGCGTTCGCGTCGTTGGACCCAATTCCGGCGAGATGGCGGAGCGCGACGAAGCCGGACTTGGGCGCATGGCCGAGCCGCTGGAGATTGTGGCCGCCGCCGAAGACATCTTGCGCCGCAGCGCCGCGCTCTCAGGTAAACGCATAATCGTCACGTCCGGCCCGACCCATGAGCCGATCGATCCAGTGCGTTACATCGCTAATCGGTCCTCGGGCAAACAGGGTCATGCCATTGCGGCAGCGGCAGCGGCGGCCGGCGCCGATGTCGTGCTGGTCAGCGGCCCGGTCAATCTGCCGGACCCTCCCGGCATGGCCGTCGTCAAGGTGGAGACCGCGCAGCAGATGTTCGACGCCGTCGAAGCCGCGCTCCCCGCGGATGCCGCCGTTTTCGCGGCCGCCGTGGCCGACTGGCGCAGCGACAGCGCAAGCGCGAGCAAGATCAAGAAACAGCCGGGGCGGACGCCGACGCTCAAACTGACGGAGAACCCGGATATTTTGTCCGGCATCGCCCACCGCACGTCCGGGCGCCCGCGCCTGGTTGTCGGCTTTGCCGCGGAAACCGACGATGTCATCGCCAATGCGCGGGCAAAGCGGATCAAGAAAGGCTGCGACTGGATCGTCGCCAATGACGTCTCCGCCGAAAGCGGGGTCATGGGTGGCGACATGAACACCGTGCATCTGGTCACCGCGAGCGGCGTCGAATCATGGCCGGCGCAAGCCAAGGATCAGGTCGCGCGCAGGTTGATCGAGCGCATAGCCGCGGCGCTCGATGGGGCGACGCGATGAG
>DASSXN010000124.1:0-22250 GCA_035703785.1 Xanthobacteraceae bacterium | reverse complement strand
AATGCAGCTCGGACACAATCGCAAAATGAGCGGGGCGCAATGCCTCGCCGACATGCTCAAAGGCTATGGTGTCACGCATGTGTTTCATGTGCCTGCTGTCTTGCGCACCACCTTCGCCGAAATGGAGCGCCGCACCGACATCAAGCGCCTGCATGTGCATGGCGAGAAAGCTGCCGCCTATATGGCCGACGGCTACGCCCGCGCTTCGGGCAAGCCCGGCGTCTGCATGGCGCAAGTGATCGGCGCGCTCAATCTCGCCGCCGGATTGCGTGATGCCTGGCTTGCGCACGCGCCGGTGATCGCCATGACCGGCGGCCGTGAGCCGAAAACCAAGTTCCGGAAAGTTTATCAGGAGATCGACGACATGCCGGCATTCGAGCCGGTGACCAAATTCAACGCCACCGTCGATGATGTAGCGCGCTTTCCGGACATGGTGCGCCAGGCCTTTCGCAGCGCAGTGACCGGCTGTCCCGGCCCGGTGCACCTGCAATTCCGCGGCAATGAAGGCCAGATCGATGCCGAGGAGGCGGACATGGAGCCGCTGGTCGAGCCGCAATTTGCCCGCGTGCCGGCCTTTCGCCCCGAGCCCGACGAAGCGAGCGTGCGCGCGGCGCTGAAGATCCTGCAGGAGGCAATGCGGCCGGTGATCGTCGCCGGCGGCGGCGTACGCGCTTCCGGCGCGGCTGCCGAACTCGTCGCGCTCGCCGAGGCGCTGCAGATTCCGGTCGCAACCTCGCTCAACGGCAAGGATGCGATTCCCGGCAATCATCCGCTCGCGGTCGGCGTGGTCGGGACCTATTCGCGTGAGAGCGCCAACCGCGTGGTCAATGCCGCCGATCTCGTCTGCTTCGTCGGCACCGAGACCGGCGGCATGACGACCCATTTCTGGGCGGTGCCGAAGATCGGCACGCCGGCAATCCAGATCGACATCGAGCCGGAGTCGCTCGGCCGCAATTATCCGCTGCTCGCGGCGGTCAACGGCGATGCCAAAGTGACGCTTGCGCGTATGCTGGCGCAAGCGGAGCGTGCCAGTGCCGCCAAACGCAAAAACTGGATCGGCGAGGTCAATGCGATCTGCAGCGAATGGCAGAAAAAATACGAATCGGCGCTCACATCGGACGCAGCGCCGATCCGGCCAGAGCGGCTGTGCCATGAACTCACCCGCCACGTGCCGGACGATGCCATCGTCGTCGTCGACACCGGCCACGCCGGCATGTGGATGGGCGGCATGTTCGACCTGACCTCGCCACGGCAAAGCTATATGCGCAGCGCCGGACATCTCGGCTGGGCGTTCCCGGCAGGACTTGGCGCCAAATGCGCTTGTCCGCAACGCCCGGTGGTCACTTTCACCGGCGATGCCGGCTTCTGGTACCACATCGCCGAAGTTGAGACCGCGGCCCGCTGGAACATCAATGCGGTCACGGTTGTGAACAACAATGGCAGCGGCAACCAATCGAAACGCGGCTTCGACCGTGTCTATGGCGGGCAGCAGACCGCGAAAGCGCGCGAATTGTGGACCTTCAGCAAGGTCGATTTCGCGCGCCTTGCGCAGGATATGGGCGCGCTCGGCATTCGTGTCGAACAGGCTTCCGCGTTTCCGGCGGCGCTCGCTCGAGCGCTCGCGGCGGAACGGCCCGCCGTGATCGATGTTGTGACTGATATTGACGCTTTGGCGCCGACTGCGGCGGTCTGAGCCTCAAAGGGCGCGATCCGCTCAAATTCTGCGCGCTTGGCGTCGCGCGGAACTAAACGCACAATTGGCAAGTTGGTGCGACGACGAAGTTGCGATCCTAATCGCAATCTAGAGATTTCGCGAGGCAGCATGTTCCAGTATCGCACATCGGATTTCGCTCCCAGCGTTGCCGCCATCCAGAAGCATCTCGGCGCTGTCGAGAAGGAACTGGAGCGGATCGGCCGCATCGCCGGGCGCCAAACCTCCGCGGCCGCGGCTACCGCGAGCGATCAAATCGGCGACGCCATCTCCACGATCTTGAGCGAGATGGGGGACCGTTTCCGCAAAGGCGGCCAAGCCGCGGGCGATCAAGCCGGGCGCCTTGGCAATAAGGCGCTCGATCTCGGCGCCAAATACGGCAGCGATGCGCTGGCGCGCGTCGCCAGCGAAGCCAAGCAGCGGCCGCTTTTCACCGCAGGCGTTGCGCTTGGCATCGGCATCCTGATCGGCGCGGCGCTGTTGGGTAGCGCTAGCCGCGCTAGTAGCGCCGGCAGCAGTAGCCGGCGCCGCCGCTGAGTTTGCCGCGGCCTCAACCTTCGCCGATCTCGCGCAAAATCTCGGCGGTGTGCTCGCCGAGCCGCGGCGATGGCCGCTCCGACGCCATCGGCGCCTCGTCCAGCATGATCGGCGTGCGGATGCCGGGAATGACGCCGCCTTTCGCCGCCGGGCTTTTCAGTTCGAGCCGCATGCGGCGATGGACGACCTGCGGGTCGGCGAACACTTGTTGCAGATCGTTGATCGGACCAGCCGGTATTCCGGCGGCTTCCAGCTTGTCCAGAATCTCTTCGCGTTTCATGCGCGAGGTCAGCGCGCACAGTTTGCCGACCAGTTCGGCGCGATGCTCGACGCGGCCTTTATTGTCCTTGTAGGCTTCAGCTTGTGCGAGCTCCGGCGCGCCGAGAATGCCGCACAACTTGACAAATTGCGCGTCGTTGCCGGTGGCGATGATCACGCGGCCGTCGGCAACCGGAAACTCCTGATAAGGAACGAGGTTCGGATGCGCATTGCCGATGCGCTTGGGCAGTTCGCCGGAGACGAGATAGTTGAGCGCCTGGAAAGCGAGCGTGCCCACCGTAGAATCGACGAGCGCCGCATCGACATAACCGCCGCGCCCGGTTCTCTCGCGCCGCACCAAAGCCGCAAGAATGCCGATCGTGGCGTAGACGCCGGAGAAGATATCGGAGATCGGCACGCCGACGCGCGTCGGCGGGCCGTCGGCCGCGCCGGTCATGCCCATGATGCCGCCGATGCCCTGCGCCATCAGGTCATAACCTGCGCGCGCGGATGACGGTCCGGTCTGCCCAAAACCCGTCACCGAGCAATAGATCAATCGCGGGTTGGCCGGGCCGAGGCTTTTATAGTCGAGACCGAATTTGACCAAACCGCCGACCTTGAAATTCTCGATCAGCACGTCGGAACGCGCCGCGAGCTTCTTGACGAGCCGCTGGCCCTCGGCCGTGGTGAAATCGAGCTCGATCGAACGCTTGCCGCGGTTGGCGCAATGAAAATAAGCCGCATCGAGGTGCCCGCCATCCGCCGCCGGCACGAAGGGCGGGCCCCAGGCGCGGGTATCGTCGCCGCCGCCGGTGCGTTCGACCTTGATGACGTCGGCGCCGAGATCGGCGAGGATTTGTCCGGCCCAGGGGCCGGCCAAAATGCGGGCAAGTTCGAGGACGCGCAATCCAGCCAAGGGACCCGGCATGATCAACTCCACAAGCCGCGCGGTCGCCGCCGCGCCGGCGCTTAACTGCCCAAGCGACGCCGCTTTGTCTACAGGGCTTTTACCAGCTTGTTATTAGAGTATCGCAGCATTAGCTAAGTCTTGCCGGACGGTATGACGCGGTGAACACCACCTTCTTCAGCGAGATGTTGCAAAGCATCGCCGACCGCAGCCGCGCGCTGATCAAGCGCGAGCGGCGCGAGCCGGCGCATGAACGTTCGGCTGGCCTAATCGAATTGTGCGAGGATTTGCTGTCCGGCCGTGGCGAGGCCTCCGGCGTAGCGCTGGCGCAGGAAATTTTGGCGGGTTACGCCGAGCTGACGACCGGGCCGCGCATTGCCTTCTTTGAATCGCTGGCCAGAACCTTCGGTCACGATCAACCGCGCATCGATCGCGCTATCGCTGCTTGGCGTCAATCGCCGTCGGATGAAACCGCGGCCGATCTTCACGCCGCCAGCGAACCGCGGCGGCTCGAATTGTTTCGCCGGCTCAATCTCGCCCCCGGCGGTACCGCGGCGCTGGTGCGCATGCGCGAGCAGCTGCTCGATGCCATGGACCATCGCGACGATCTCGCGGTCGTCGACAACGATTTCGTCCATTTGTTCTCGTCATGGTTCAATCGCGGCTTTCTGGTCCTGCGCCGCATCGATTGGTCGACTTCGGCATCGATCCTGGAAAAGATCATTCGCTACGAAGCGGTGCATGAGATCAGGGACTGGGCCGATTTGCGCCGGCGCATCGATCCGCCGGATCGCCGCTGCTATGCCTTCTTTCATCCGGCGCTCGTCGATGAACCATTGATCTTCGTGGAAGTGGCGCTGACCCGCGCCATTCCCGGCGCCATCGCGCCGATTCTCTCCGACAGGCGCGATCCGGTCGAACCCAAGCGCGCCACCACGGCGGTGTTCTATTCGATCACAAATTGTCAGCGCGGCCTGACCGGTGTGACGTTCGGTCATTTTCTAATCAAGCAGGTGGTCGAGGAGCTCTCACGCGATATTCCCAGCGTCGGCACTTTTGTGACACTGTCACCGGCGCCAAATTTCGCCGAATGGCTCAAGCGCGAGCGCGCCAAAAGCGGTTCCGCCGCGATCGATGACGCCGACCGAAGAGCGCTTACCGCGCTCGACACCGACGGCTGGTGGCGCACGCCCGAGATCGCCGAACGAATGCGCGAGCCGTTCCTTCGCGCCGCTGCATGGTATTACCTGCGCGCCCGCAATGGCCGCAGCTTGCCGGCCGATGCGGTCGCCCGATTCCATCTCGGCAATGGCGCGCGGCTCGAGCGGCTCGATTGGCTCGCCGATACTTCAGAGCGGGCGCTGCGGCAATCCTATGGCTTGATGGTGAATTATCTTTACGATCTCGATTACATCGAACGCAATCACGAGGCCTATGCGCAGCAGCGCGCGGTGGTCGCCGCCAGCGCCGTGACCCGGCTCGTGACCATGCCGGAGCAGGAAATCGTTCCGGTCGCGGGATAGCTTCGGCTTGGATTATTTTTTCGTGACGCTGGCGCCGGCGAACACCGGCGCATGGGGAAAGGAAACGGGAAATGCCTTCTCTCCTCGGCGTTCTGGAGACCGTTCTCTACGTCGAGGCATTCGAGCGCGCCTGTCCGTTCTATGAACAGGTTCTTGGACTGAACAGCATTTATCGCGATCCGCGGCTTTGCGCTTACGACGTCGGTCATCGCGGCGTGCTGCTGTTGTTTCTGCGCGGCCACTCGCTGCAAACCGTGCATCTGCCCGGCGGCACTATTCCGCCGCACGACGGGCATGGTCCGGTGCACGTGGCTTTTTCCATCGCCGCGGCGGAACGGCAGGCCTGGGAAAACCGTCTCAACGAGGCCGGTGTCGCGATCGAGGGGCGCACCCATTGGCCGCGCGGCGGCGACAGCATTTATTTCCGCGATCCCGACGGCCACCTGCTCGAACTGGCAACGCCGGGCCTGTGGGCGGGTTATTAGACTGGAGTGTGTACCCGCAAATCATGTTGGATATAGATCCTGAGAAACGCGAGGGCGGCGGCATCCAGTCGTTGCAGCTCGGCTGATTTCAGCGAAAGGGCGCGTGCTTACGCGTTATTCCAAGCAAACCGCAGCAATGCGCGGGCACGCGCCAGCCGCGACATTACCGTTCCCACCGGAACTCCAGCCACCTTGGCGATTTCCCGATACGGCAACTCGCTTATCTCTCGCAACACGATAACCTCGCGGAATACTGGGGGCAGCGTGGCAATCAATTGGCGGATCGTCGCATTGTCCTGCTGCTGCTGCAGCACGTGACTTGATCGCCTGGCGTTTTCCCCGCGCTAGGTTCATTACCCCGCAAAAGACCCACGCGGGGGTTGGGCAGCGCCGAGAAATCAATCCCAGAACATATGTTCGAGGGAATAAATGAAGGGTCTCATCGATAAGGTCGACGCCGGTCAGAAAAATTTACCAAGGACGCACGAGTCTCCACAGTTGTTCATTTGTAATTGCATCAATCAAATTACTATCACGACGCCTTGAGGAACATTTCTCATCACTGCAGGAATAAAACTCATCTATACCCGCTCATTAGGGCATGGCACTGAGACTACCGCCGCTCAACGGCTTGCGTCTGTTCGAGGCCGCCGCGCGCGGCGGCAGCTTCAAGCGCGCCGCGCAGGAACTGATGCTCACGCCGGGCGCACTGAGCCACGGCATCAATTCGCTCGAACAATGGCTCGATGTCGAACTGTTCGAGCGCAATACCCGCGGAGCAGTTCTCACTCCGACCGGGCGTCAGTACCTGCCTCATATAAGTGAAGCGCTGTCGACGATTGCAACGGCAACGCTGCGGCTACCCAGCCGCCGCTTCGAGGATCGGTTGTCAATCAGCTCACCCAGCCTGTTCACCTACAAATTGTTGCTGCCGCGGATGCGCAAGTTCCGCGAAATGTACCCGAAGACGGTGGTCACGGTGGAGGCGAGTCGCCAGATCGTGCAACTTCCCTCGGACCAGTTCGATGTTGCGATCCGCAACAGTCGCGAACCGTGGCCGAAGCTGTCATGCGATCTGCTCGGGCGGATCAAATTCGTTCCTGTCGGGGCGCCCGATTACGTCCGCGAGCTTACGCGCGGCGGCGCGCTGGACTGGTCGCGCGCCACGCTTATTCACACCGCGGCGGCAAGTGAAGACTGGGAAACGTGGTGCAACCACAGCCGGATCGACACTTCTTCGGCCCACAAGTTCGTCGTGAGCAGTGGGCAACTGGCTCTCGAGGCGGCAGTTGGCGGAGTTGGCCTTGCCATTGGCCGTCTGCCAATCGTTGACGACGATATTGCGGCCGGCCGCCTTGCCATCGCAGTCGATCATGTAGTCCCGGTTATGTCCGGCTATTGGCTTGTTAAACCGCCGGGGACCGAAACGCGGCGTGAGATTATTGCCTTCCGTAATTGGCTGTTAAAGGAAATGTCGCAGCTAAGGTGGCAATAAGGCTGCAAATTTCTGACGCTGCCTTGGACGAATGATCAAATGGTTTCCAGTTAGTCCTTTGAACGCGAAGCGTTGACTGCTGCGCTCTTGGTACGCGACCGCGGCGACATACAGACGTATCAGAATGATGTCCGTTCTTGCACCCAACAGGCGATATCGGTCTGGCAGAGCTGCGTGTTGATGAGTGCGCGTTTCGGTCTAAACTAATAGCGCGTGATCGGCAACGACCGCCGATTACGATTTTCCGTAGACCGGAACGATGGCGCCGCGGGTGACGAGATTTTCCGGCGAAGCCAGAAACGCGATCGTCGCCGCCACCTCTTCGACCTTCGGCCACAGCCCATAATCGGCTTTCGGCATGGCTTGCCGATTGGCCGGTGTGTCCATGATCGAAGGCGCGACTGCATTGACCAGGATGCCGGCCTTGGCGACTTCCTCGGCCAGCGCCGCGGTGAGCGCCGCCACGCCGGCTTTGCCGGCGGTATAGGCGGTCATGCCGGCGCCGCTTCGCCATTCCAACGCCGGTCGCGCGGCGACATTGACGATGCGGCCGCCGGCGCCGGTCATGCCACGCACGGCGGCGCGGCAGCACAGGATGCAGCTCAAGAGGTTCATCTCGATCTGCTGCCGGATCGTCGCCAAGTCGGTGTCGCGCAAAGCCGAGGCGGCGAAGCCGCCGACGGTGTGGATCGAAGCCCATAGCGGCGTCACCCCGCGATACAGCTTATCGATCGCCGCCTCTTCGGTGAGCGATCCGGTGACGGTGACCGTGACTTGCTTGTGATCGCGCAAACGAAATCGGGCGGCCTCCGCCTCGTTGAGGCAGGGCACGTGACAGAGTGCGCCCGCCTCGATCAGCCGCGCCACTACGGCGGTGCCGAGCGCGCCGGCGCCGCCGGTAACAATGACATGACGATTGCGAAAATCCATGAGTAGTATTCCCTGCCCGTATCATCTCCGATCTTGCACCCAGGGCAAGATCGCGGTTGGCGTTCGATATTCCCCTCCATGGGAGGCGCAGTGGCTGATTTTGATCTGGCGATTGTCGGCGGCGGTATCAATGGCACCGGAATTGCGCGGGACGCCGCCGGCCGCGGCCTGCGCACGGTTTTGATCGAGCAAAACGACCTCGCGTCCGGCACGTCCTCGGCCTCCTCCAAGCTCATCCACGGGGGCTTGCGTTATCTCGAACACGGCCAGTTTCGCCTGGTGCATGAGGCTTTGCGCGAGCGCGAAGCGCTGTTGCGCGCTGCGCCGCACCTGGTGCGGCCGATGCGGTTCGTCTTGCCGATCAATGAAGCGCGGCGCTCGGCGAGTCTGCTCCGGCTCGGGCTTGTGCTTTACGATTGGATCGGCTGGCGCAAGATTCTGCCCGGCACGCGCGAGCTCGATCTCGTCACCGACGAGGCGGGGCTGCCGCTCAAGGTCCGCTACCACCATGCCTTCGAATATTCCGATTGCTTTGCCGACGATGCCCGGCTCGTCGTCCTCAATGCCGTGGACGCCGCAGAACGCGGCGCGGTCATTCGCACCCGCACCCGCTGCGTGCGGGCCGAGCGCGGCGAGAGCTGGCGGCTTGTTCTCATCGCGCGCGGTCAGCGCGATGTCGTGACCGCCCGAATCTTGATCAACGCCACCGGAGCCTGGAGCGAAATATTCGCCGAGACCGCGCTGCGCCAAGGACCGCAGCATCGGCCGCAGCATCGCCTGCGGCTCGACAAGGGCAGCCACATCGTGGTGCGCCGACTTTACGATCACGATCGCGCCTACATCTTGCAGGCCGCCGACGGGCGGGTTGTTTTCGCCATTCCGTTCGAGCGCGATTTTACGCTGATCGGCACCACCGATCAGACGTTCTCCGGCGACCCTTCGACCGCGGCGCCAAGCGGCGAAGAGATCGATTATCTGTGCCGGGCCGCGAACGAATATTTCCGGACCGAGATCGGCGCCGCCGACGTCGTTTGGGCGTTTGCCGGCGTGCGCTCGCTTTATGACGACGGCGCGCGCAAGGCCCAGGATGTCGGCCGCGATTATGAGCTGATCCTGGACAAGCGCTACGGCGAAGCGCCGCTGCTGACGGTCTATGGCGGCAAGATCACGACCTATCGGCGTCTTGCCGAACAAGTTTTGGCGCACTTGCGGCACTTTTTCCCGCATTCGCGGCCGTGGACGGCGCAAAGCCATTTGCCCGGCGGCGACTTCGTTTATGACGGGCTCGAAACGCTGGTCGAACGCACGTTGCGAGGCTGGCCGTTCCTGCGGACCGAGCATGCCAGGCGGCTGGTGCGGGCCTATGGCAGTCGTGCCGACCGCCTGCTCGAGAACGCCACGCGATCGGAGGATTTGGGGACGTGTTTCGGCGCCGATCTCACCGCCGCCGAAGTGCGCTACTTGATGCGCAAGGAATGGGCGCAGACCGCGGACGATGTGCTGTGGCGGCGCTCGAAGCTCGGGCTGCGGTTCTCTCCGGAGCAGACGGCGGCGCTCGAACGTTTCATGGCCGAGGCGAACACGCGTGTGCGTATATGAGCAGAAGTGGCGGTTGCTTTCATCGCCGCGGGCGTTTCCGAGAATCATGAAAATGCATTAGCGTTGCAGCGGCACCGGCACACGTGCGCGCAGTAGATCGATGGCGGCTATCACTATGAGTTCAGGATTTGCGAAACGGGGCTTCGCGAAACGCGACTTTGCGCCCTGGGCCGAGCGCAATTTGCAGCCGCTGTTGCGCATTGAGGCCGTCAGCAAGCGCTTCGGCGCGTTCACCGCCGTCGACCAGCTGTCGCTCGATGTCTTTCAAGGCGAATTCTTCGCGCTGCTCGGGCCTTCAGGCTGCGGCAAGACCACGCTGTTGCGGCTCATTGCCGGATTTGAGCAGCCGAGCTCCGGCCGCATCCTTCTCGACGGCGTCGATCTCGCCCCGGTGCCGCCGCATCGCCGCCCCGTCAACATGATGTTCCAATCCTATGCGTTGTTCCCGCATCTCTCCGTCGAAGCCAATATCGCTTTTGGCCTCAAGCAAGAGGGCTTGCCGAAGTCCGAAATCGCGGCGCGCGTCGCCGATATGCTGGCACTGGTCAAGCTTGAAAATTTCGGCCGCCGCAAGCCGCACGAATTGTCCGGCGGCCAGCGTCAGCGGGTCGCGCTTGCCCGCTCGTTGGTGAAGCGGCCGCGGGTGCTGTTGCTCGACGAGCCGATGGCGGCGCTCGACAAAAAATTGCGTGGCGAGACGCAATTCGAGCTGATGGATTTGCAGCGCCGGCTTGACCTCACATTCGTCATCGTCACCCACGACCAGAGCGAAGCGATGACGGTGGCCGACCGGATCGCAGTCATGGATCGTGGCCGCCTGATGCAGGTAGCGCCGCCGGCTGAAATCTACGAGCAGCCGAATTCGCGCTGGGTCGCCGACTTCATCGGCAGCATCAATCTGTTCGAGGGCCGCGTCGGCGACGCCGCGGGCACGATCGAAGGGACGGCTTTGGGCCGGCTGCGCGTGACAGGAAAGATTGATGCCGAGCCCAACGCGACGGTGTGGGTCGCGGTGCGGCCGGAGAAGATCCGCCTCATCCCGTGCGCAGTCGAGCCGACGCAACGCGCCAACGCGGAGAACTGCGTGGTCGCCACCGTGGTCGACATCGGTTATCTCGGCGACTTGTCGCTTTATAAGCTGCGCACCGAGACCGGCGTGCCGCTGCAAGCGGCGATTGCCAATATCGGGCCGCTCACCGCGCGCGGAATTAGCTGGAACGACCAGGTGTGGCTTAGCTTTCTGCCGGAAGCCGCGATCGTGTTGACCCGATGAGCGGAGCCGCAGCCGCATGAATCCGCAGCCGCAACGCTCGCGTCTTGCCGGTATCGTCCTGTGGCTGCCCTATGCGTGGCTGGTCGCATTCTTTTTGCTGCCGTTTTTGATCGTGCTCAAGATCAGCTTATCGCAGAGCGCGATCGCGCAGCCGCCCTATACGCCACTGTTCGATCTGTCGGCCGGCTGGAGCGGCGTGCGATCGTTTTTTGCGGGGCTGTCGCTGGACAATTACGTTTTCCTCGGCTCCGACCCGCTTTATGTCGTTTCCTACATGAAGAGCCTGCAGATCGCGGCGTTTTCCACCCTGATGCTGTTGGTGATCGGCTACCCCATCGCTTATGCAATCACGCGCACCGCGCCGCGCCTGCAGGCCGTCCTGGTGGTGCTGGTTATTCTGCCGTTTTGGACATCGTTTCTGATTCGCATCTATGCGTGGATGAACATCCTGCAACACGACGGGCCGCTCAATCAGCTGTTGCTGGCGCTGCACATCGTACGCGAGCCGCCGGCGTGGCTTTCGACCAATACCGCGGTCTATATCGGCATCGTCTATTCCTATCTACCGTTCATGATTCTGCCGCTCTATGCGGCGCTGGAGAAGCTCGACCAATCATTGCTTGAGGCCGCCGCGGATCTGGGTTGCCCGCGATGGCGGACGTTTTGGTCCATCACCTTGCCATTGTCGGCGCCGGGGGTGGTTGCAGGCTCGCTGCTCTGCTTCATCCCGATCGTCGGGGAATTCGTCATTCCCGATCTGCTCGGCGGCTCACAGACCGCGATGATCGGGCAGGCAATCTGGAGCGAATTTTTCGCCAACAAGGACTGGCCGACCGCCGCAGCCGTCGCCGTCGTTCTGGTCTGCCTTTTGGTCACGCCGATCGTTGTCTTCCAGCATCAGACCATGCGCGGCATGGAGCGCGATTAAGATGCGCAAGTTGTCCGCTTTCAACATTACGGCGCTGGTTCTCGGCATCGGGTTTCTGTATCTGCCGATCGTCATTCTGGTCGTCTATTCGTTCAATGCCTCGCGTCTGGTGGCGGTGTGGGGCGGCTGGTCGATGCGCTGGTATGCCGTGCTGGCACAAGACGCAGCGCTTCTCCAAGCCGCGTCGATCAGCTTTCGGGTGGCCTTCATCTCGGCGTCCGTCGCGACGTTCTTGGGCACGCTTGCGGCGGTCGCGCTGGTCCGGTTCGGCCGCTTTCGCGGCCGGCTGCCGTTCGCCGCGATGATCTATGCGCCATTGGTCATGCCCGAGGTCATTACCGGCCTGTCCATGCTGCTTTTGTTTGTGGCGGTTTCGATCGATCGCGGGTTTTGGACCGTGGTCATTGCGCATACCACGATGGTGACGTGCTTCGTCGCGGTGATCGTTCAATCGCGGCTCGTCGATTTCGACGTGAGCCTGGAAGAAGCCGCGATGGATCTCGGCGCCTCTCCGGCGCAGACTTTTGTGTTGGTCACCTTGCCGCTGATCTTCCCGGCAATCGCGGCGAGCTGGATGCTCGCTTTTGCGCTTTCGCTTGACGACCTGGTCATTGCCAGTTTCACCACCGGTCCAGGCGCAACGACGCTGCCGATCCGCATCTATTCCGAGGTCCGTCTCGGCGTCAGCCCGGAAATGAACGCGGTGTGCACCATCGTCGTCGCTGTGGTCGGACTGGCAGTGATTGCGGCTTCGATCCTCACCAAGCTCAGCGCGGCGCGCGGCGCACCGGCGCGCGTCCAGCCTTAAAGCGAAATGATTTTAGGTTGATTCGGTGTTTCGCTTTGCTTTGTTAATTGAGCATGATCTTTTCCGAAAACCGGCGTCCACTTTTCGAGATCATGCTTTAATTGCCGCGCGTGAGATGCACCGCGCTCGCGGGCGCGCTTTGCTTATTGCGTGGAGTTCGGCGCGCTGGGCGCTGCCGCCGGGGTCGCGGCGGGCGCTGCCGCCGGCGTTTGCGGTGTGGCCATCAATTGATCGATGACCGAACGCACCGCATCGCCGGCATTTAACGGCTTGCCGCCGAGAAGCGGTGCGGCTGCTCCGGAGCGCCGGATCAGGCTCTGCGCATCCGGCAGCATGATCGGGTCGTCCCACGGGCCTTGCACGACAAACGGCAGTTCGAATTGGTCGGCACTGGCGGTGGAGATCAGCGTGGCCACGCCTTTGAGATCGAGATCGCGGGTCGGCACCGAGGCCTGACCGGCAACCGCGAGGCGAACCGACGGGCCGACAACGCGCATCTCGTCAATGGAGACCAGACCTTGGTTGACTTTGAGGTTTATGGCGAGCTGATCGAACGGCGTGCGGCCGCTGCGGAAGTCGCCGCTGCCCGAGAGCGGGCGGCGCTCGAGACGGCGCAACAATTGTTCGATATTGATGCCTGTCAGCGCGCCGGCGCTTGCATTGAGCACGGCGGTGCCATTGAGCCCATGGGTAACGGCCAGAACCGAGTCACCGGCGCCCTCGAGATTGATCGCCAAGGTGCCGCGGCCTTCGAGCTTGTGCAACCCGAACACCTGACCGAGACAATTATCCAGATCGACGTCGGCGAACTGCATATGCGCGGTCGCGGCAACGCCCCCGTCGGCGCTGGCGAGCCCGAGCGTTCCTTTGGCCACGCCGCCGAAGGCCTGCGATTCGCCGACGGTGATATTGAGTTTGCTGTCGCGCATCGTGGCGGCGACCGCGGTGCGGCCCAGTCGGGCGGTGGATATTTTGATGTTGGCGGCCGACAGCCGTAAATCGAGACTTAGATCGTTGACGCCATCGAGCGTGATCGGCAGCTGATTCCAGTTGCGTTCGTTGCGCGCCAGCAGCCGAATTCCGGAAACATAGGGCGTCAGATCGAGCGTGTCGGCCGCCAGCGTGCCCTGCACCAGCCGGCGCGGATCGGCCGATATGGTGAGCGCGCCTTCCGCGCTGTTGCCGTCGAGCTCGACATTGACGTTGGAGAGCGATGCCACGCGCCCGCCGATGTCGCTTTGCGCGCGCAGCGCAAATCGCCCAAAGCCGCCAAACGGCAGCCGGTCATTGCCGATCCATCGCAGCGCCTCGCGCAGCGATGACGCTTCGACGCCGAGCGTACCTTGCACTTTGAGCGTCGGTTCGTCGCTTGCCGAACCGTCGAAAGCGAGCGTGAGCGGCGCGCTGGACAGCCGGATCTTAAGACCCGAACGGTCGCCGGTCAGCGCCGCCAGAAAATCGGTGAGCGTAAGGCTGGCGTCGACATTTTCCTTGTGCCAGGTGAAATGGCCGTTGGCGCCGAAGCTGCGCGAGATAGAAGGCCACGCCACCTGAAACTCGAGACCCTCCAGCCGTTCGGTCGCGTCACTGCGAGCGTCATAGAGAATGACGGTGCCGTCCTGAATGCCGATTTCCGAAAATACGGCGGCGCGTTCGGACTGCGGGGCGAGCGCGCGGGCGAGCGACGAAATCAGGCCCGACCAATTGGACTCGCCTGCGGCCGAAAAGGCGACCTTGATGGTCGGACGCACCAGCGTCACGTCGGCGATTTCGATGCGGCCCGCCAAGAGCGGAAAGTATCGTAGCCGAGCGGTCAATTCGTCCGCGGCGACTGCCGGCTCGCCGGTCGGTTGATTGGCGAGCACGACGTTGCGGAAGCGCACGCTTCCAGACGGAAACAGCGACAATGAGATATCGTCGCCAAGCATCGGATCGAGACCGGTCACACCGCGAATTTCCGACTTTACCGCATCGCGGACCGAAGCCGCCGGCAGCAGCAAAGATACGCCGATCACGCTGACAAGCACCGCCGCAATAATAGCGGCGGCGGCAATCGCAAGGCGTTTCAAGCCAAAAGCCGCGTTCACGGGACGCTGTTTCCGCTGTGAGGCCCACCGACTATACCGGGCCGCAAGTTACCCGCAAACCTGCCCATCATCTGTGTCGCTTTCGTGGCTTGCGGCCGCAGCGGCGGGACTGTGCTTGGCCCAACAAAAACGCGGTCGCGGCGCTGGGGCGAGCGAGCTTCACCGAGCTGCAGTGCGCCGGGACTGGGGCTCGCGCTCTCTCTCGCGCCCTTGGGCAACCTCGGCAATCAGCTTGCTGATAATCGCCTCGCCAAAGGACTCGAAATTCCTTGCCACCATGACGAAGGCGCCCGGGCCGCCGATGACATTGGTGCGGTAATAATGATCGAGCCCGCCGGGCGGATTGGTGTGCTCCGGGTTCCACGGCAGCGGAGTTTCGCTCAAGATCGCGAGTCCATTGATCGTGATTCCCTTCGCTACGGCTTGATCGCGTAGTTCGGCCACATCGCGGCCGGAATTGTTGGTGCCGTCACCGGAAATATCGATGGTCTGGCGGCGCGCACTAAATGGCGCGCGGGCGAGCTGGGCCATGGCGAATTCGATGGCGCCGCTGATCGAGGTACGATCGGCGAACGAGCGCGGGGACTCCAGCAGGCGATCGCCGAAATCTTTCGCCGACGCCGCATCGCCGATCGTCATCCAATCGACGACGATGCGCTGCGCGCCGATTCCGGACCACTCGATGAAGGTCAATCCGATCCGGCCATTGCGGCCAGCGCGGATGGTGTCGAGAACCCGCGCGTCGGCGACCGCGGAGGTATAGCCGTCGCGCTGCAACTGGAATTTCGCGGTATCGATGCTGCGCGACACATCGGCCGCCAGCACCAGCAGCAGATCGACATCGGCCGCGCGCGCCGCCGGTGTAAGCAAGACGACGCCGGCCAGAAACAAAGCCTGGCCGACTCGGCGAAGGACGACTTGGCGGAGGCGGCTCGCCGCGTTCATGCTTTGTGAGTGTCGTCGGCAATCTCGGCAAAAACTCGACCGGATCGCTCGACACGGCGCTGCGGGTTCAGTCGGCGATCGTACGATTCGGCGGAAACGCGATCTCGACCAGAGTTCCGGCCTCCGGCGCGCTTTTGATCCGAAACTGCGCGTGATTGGCTTCGGCGAGCGCTTTGGTCAATGGCAGCCCGAACTCGGTTCCGCCCGAGCCGGAGCTCGCCCAGGCATCGATATCCGCGAACGGCTCGAGCGCCGCCGCCATCTGTTTTTCGCTCATGCCGGCGCCGGTGTCGCGAACGCGCAGGATCGCCTCGCGCGTGTCGGAGAACACCGTCGAGACGATGATCTGACCGCCAGGACCGGTAAACTTGATCGAATGTGACAACAGGTTGAGCACGATCTGCCGCAGCGCCCGTTCGTCGGCTTTGACGGGCGGCAGCGCAGATGTCAGCGCGCTGCGAATGATGATGCGCGCGCGGTTGGCTTGCGGCTGCATCATGCCGACGCATTGCTGGACAAGCTCATTCAGATTCACCTTGGCAAAGGTCAGATCGATGCGTCCGCTCTCGAGCATCGACAGGTCGAACATGTCGTCGACCATCGACGACAGATGCGCGGCGGCGGCGTGGAGGTCCTTGATGTATTCGCGATAGCGCTCATTGCCGATCGGCCCGAAGCGTTCGCTCATGATCGCTTCGGCAAAGCCGGCGATGGCAGTGAGCCGATTGCGGATATCGTGACTGATTTTGGCGACGAATTCAGCCTTGGCCGCCGCGATGTGCTGCACCTCGCGCTGGGCATCGGTGGGTTCTTCGTTGTCTGCGTTCACCGCGGGTTCGCTCGCCGCGGCCTCGGATTGATTCTTGGTCAGAATGAGCGCCATCGCCGGCGCCGCGTTCCAGGGCACGGTGACCATCCGCCCTTCCACCGGCAGTCGTTCCCCGGACTGGGTGATGATCGCGAGCGCCTGCGCGCCGGCACTATCGGCAAGCGCAGTGCTGGCGTCTGGTTCGGCGAACAGCCTGTTCAGTCCTCCGGCCGCCTCAATCGCCACAACATCGCTATAGCCGCTCAAATCGAGAAATTGCCGATTGGCGTAAACGAGCCCGTCATGGCGGTAGACCAGAATGCCGAGCGGAATGCGATCGAGGAAAGCCGGCTCGAGCAATTGCCCCGCTAACGGTTTGGCTGTCGCCTCATTGGCCGGTCTCGACGCCTCGACCTGATCTTGGCTCTGCTCTTCGCTCTGCAGTTCGCTCCGCTCTTGGCTCTGCTTTTGGCTTTCGGTGCGGCCTTCTTCGCTTGCCTCCGTGTCCGGTTGTTCGGCCGGGTTTTCGTCGGCGTTCTGCGCCGGTTCTTGGTTCGATTCTTGGCTCGATTCTTGGCTCGATTCTTGGTTCGATACTTGACTCGGCTCTTCGCCGAACTCCGCGTCGTTCTCCTGATTGAGCGCTTGGCTCAAAACCTGCCGCAACTCGTCCTGGCTCAGGGCTTGGTCTTGGCCCGCGGCCAGTTCTTGCGCCACGGCTTCGACGGTTGCCGCGGCGTGCGCGCCACGCAAGCGCGAGGTCAATTCTTGCGCCAGTTCGCGAAACGCGCGCCGCTCGATCGGGGTCAGGCTGGGCGCCGGTTTCGGCTCGACCGCGGCGGCAGGGCGAAATTGCAGTACATTCGCCGAAACGGGACCGCCGCCCGGCGGCGCTTGGTCCGGCGGCGCAGCGACGGTTGCGCGGTCGCGCGGCGCTTGCGGCGCAGCAACTGATGCGGTCTCACCACGCGGTGGCCGCGCCAATCCGTTGATCTGGGCGAGGTCACGGCAGACGCCGAAGCCGCGATAGCCGCGGAAGCTCCGATCGCGATCGAATACCGGAAGACCGGAAAGTTCGATCGGCAGCCGCAGTTCCGAATGGCGATCGGAATCCGACGGTGGGGAGATCGGCCATGAAACGGTAATTCCGCTCCAAGTCTCGCGGCTCGCCACCGCATCGGCGACTTGATTGTGCGGATCGAGATCGAGTTCGCCGGCCACCTCGCGCCACGGGCGTCCGAGCAAGGCGGCAACCGGTCCGATTAACTGGACGAATTCATTCGAGGCGATGGTGAAGCGGCCGTCCGCGTCCATGTCCCAGACGAAACGCAGCGGGTGACGGCGTTCCGGCGACGATCGAATTTCAGTCGCTGCGCTCGCGGCCGCGGCTCTCGGTGCGGCAATGGCCGATGCCGGCGCCGACGATATCGGCACTGCTTGAATTCGCGGCGCCGTTTCAGGCTCGGTTGCGAGCGGCTGGCTTGTTGGCCGTGCCGGCGTCACCACGGCGACAACCAAAACGCTGCTGGATCCTTGGCCCAGGCAGGCGAGCAGGATGTCGCAGGTATCGCCGTCCAGCGTTGCGGCCGCCTTGGCGGTGCCGGTTTGCAGCGCCGCTGCCGCAAGCGCCTCGAGGCCCAAGGCGGCCAGCGTGCCGGCGCCGTCAAGCCAATGCTGCGCTTTGGCATTGGCGTAAACGAACCGGCCATCCGGCAGAAAGGCCGCCATTGGCTTGGCGTCCTCATCGAGGAGCCGCTGCACGCGCTCGGCGAGCGTCAGCGCCGGACCCGCCGGCTCGGCGGCGACGATGAGCACCGCCCCACTGCCGTCGCCGGCCACAATCCGCGAACAGGTACAGGTCAGCGCACGGCCGACGCTGCCACCGAAACCGCGCAAGCGTTCCAGGCGCTCTTGCCCGCCGGACGACAGCGTTGCCGCCAGGCGCAGCACCTGCGCGGCGGGAAGTTCGGTGACGGAAAAACGCCGGTTGGCGCAGGCGTTTGAGGTTTTCGCCCCGAAAATTGCTGCGCCGACCGCATTGGCCCAGAGAATACGGGATCCGTCGGCGCTCCATAGCCAAGCGGGCCACTCTGCCGTCGCCAGCGACGCAAGGCGCGGATGCCCTAACACCGCGCGCTCACTCCCCACCGTGGACATGCGGACGGAACTCGGTTGCTAAACGGATTCTTAATAATCCGAGGCGTTTGCCACGTCCATGCCGGCTCGGTGTGGCTTAATGCGAGAAGCCGGGATAACCTTAACCGCCTTGGGAAATGCCAGGGCGACCGCTATTGAATATGCCATGAGCGTCAGGGGCGCCCGGCGATTTGGTTCCGACCGCTTGCCGTTTTCGGCCGACATGGGAACCGGATAGAGGAGCGTGCGATGGCCAAGGATCCATTTGAGCAATTCGCAATTCCAAGCGAGATGCGTGCATTTGCCGAACGAAGCGTGGCGCAAGCGCGTCAGGCCTTCGAAGGCTTCGTCGAGGCGGCCACCAAGGCCGTCGGCCAGATGCATGGCAGCGCCCAGGCGGCGCATAGCGGCGCCAGCGAGATCGCGCAGAAATCGATCTCCTATGCCGAGCAGAACATGGCCGCGACCTTCGACTTCGCCCAGAAGCTGATGAAGGCGAAAGACGGAGCGGAGGTGCTGGGCCTGCAGTCGGAATTTTTAAGCCGGCAAATGCAGTCGCTTTCGACGCAGGTACAGGATCTCGGCCAAAGTGCCGCCAAAATTGTGGTCGATGCTGCTAAGCCTAAGACGTAGTTTCGACACGCGCCGGCAGAGTTCCAAAATCCCAGCAAATCCATGTTGTTAAGGCATCTTTGTGCATTGCAATAATTTCTGTTGCAATGCACCAAAAGAGATGTTATCTAATAGTACGGAAGAGCTCGGGTTCAAATTGGTACCGCGTTCGGCCCGGGACGAGAAAATGTAAGGCAGCGCGCAACGGGCGGCGCGGCCAAAATCAAAAAACGTTCTCCGTGAGTGAGACAGCCCCAAGCGTAAAGAGCGAAAGATCAAGGATCGTGTCATGGCGGAAGCCGCAACCACAACCTCCCCAAGAGTGAAGTCAAGCAAACCCTCGGCCAGTGCATTCGAAATGCCGAAGTTCGAAATCCCGAAATTCGAGATTCCGAAGGTCGAGATGCCCGCCGCATTCCGTGAATTTGCCGAGCGCGGCGTGGCGCAGGCCAAGGACACCTACGAGAAGATGAAGGCGGCCGCGGAAGAGGCCACCGACGTTCTCGAGACCACCTATTCGACGGCGACCAAGGGCGCCTCCGATTACGGCCTCAAAGTCATCGAGGCGGCGCGCGTGAACACCAACGCCGCGTTCGATTTTGCCGGCGAGCTGATCACGGCGAAGACGCTGTCGGAAGTGATTGAGCTGTCGAGCGCCCATGCGCGCAAGCAGTTCGAGGCTCTCAGCGAGCAGGGCAAGGAACTCAGCGCGCTGGCGCAGAAGGTCGCGACCGAGACCGTCGAGCCGATCAAGAGCGGCATGGACAGGGCGTTCAGCAAGGTCGCTTAATTCGCGAACGACGTCGCCAAAAGTTAAAGCGGCGAGGGGAAGCCCGGGCATGGCCCGGGCTTTTGCTTTATGGGTCCGAGCCAACTTGCCAAAGCTCGGCGTTATTCATAGGTTTCGCCCGCTTGCGCATGATCCCAAAAAGTGGATACCGGTTTCCCGCCTGCGCGAAGCCTTGGTGAAGGAGTTGGCGGCAATTGGATGCTTCGGCGGGCGAAGCCAGGTCGGAAAGATCATGCGCAAAACAAAAGCCGCAGGCCATGCAGCTGTAGCTCAGTTGGTTCAGAGCGCCTGACTGTGGATCAGGAGGTCGGTGGTTCGAATCCACCCAGCTGTACCATAAAAATCAATAACTTAATCGATGGATCTGAATTGATCGCTCACCACTGTAAGCGCTATGTAAGCAGGGGAAGCGATTTCGACCCTCGCTACGTGATCCCCGCGCATCCCCGCGCCTCTTCCTGGTGTCGGCCCGACGTGCATCCATCCGCAATAACGAATGCACTACTGTCTTATTTTACTGAATCCTTTTTTCTGAAAAAAAACGAGTCGTCCAAGTCGTCCAAACTGTCCAGAATTGGCGATGATGGGACATTTTTTGAATCGTTGCGAGCCGTCCAGCGTCGTCCGGAGCCGTCCGATGAGTGATTGCGAATCATTTTGGCGGCGCCAGGATCCTCAAATTTTGCTGGCACAACGGCACAGCTACAACTGGAAGCAGGCCCTTTGATGCTAGTCGTCAGAAAAAATCGCTCAGGTGGCGAGTCCGGGCGAGTCAAAACGAATCAAACGCTCTGCACCATTCAATGTCTGTACGATCATTGACGACGCCGGCGCTGGACGAGGTGCGGCAATCAAAAAGAAGGGGCACGGGGTTGGCAGCGTGGTGCGTGGTCGCCCAGGCGGGTTCACGCGCGATCGAGTAATGGTGTCACAGCAGGTTGAAGGCTCCATGTCGCGAACCGGCGCCGGTCATCGGGACGTGCGAGGCCGGCGCGACAGCCCGGCGGAATCCAGATGATACGCGCCGGTCCCGATGTCCGCTTCCGCCAAATAAACCACGCGTAAGCGGTGGCGGTGGATGCGTCCGGGTCCCAGCGCCCTTTGACCATCGGCACGCGCTCCACGAAGGGCGCATAGAGCGCGGGCGGCCGATCCCGAAACAGCTTCTCGTAACGGCCCGCTCCCTCGATCCATTGCATCCGCACCAACATGGCGACGCCCTCGGCCGCAAGATCGAGTGCGCGCACGGTGAACTCGCACGCGATCGAAAACGGCGGATTGGTGATGATCCAATCGGCCTCTATCAGCGGGACATCGTGCAGGAAATCGTGTGGTGCAGTGCCGTAGCCGTAGCTGAAAATATCCGACGCCACGACGGCACCGCACGCAAACTCGGTAACGACCGCTGCCATATGCCCCTCGCCACAAGCGGGCTCCCATACGCGGCCGATCGCGTCAACGCCAAGCGCTGGCAGCACGTTGCGAAATAACGCCCGAGTCGCCCATGGCGGTGTCGGAAAATAATCGAGCGCATCCGGCGGCTCGCGCCTCTGCGCCATGACGGCGGTGAAGCCCTTCGCGGTCGGCGTCGTCAATTCCTTTTCGGAGGGATAATCGTGATTGTGCGGGTGCCGGAATGCCGATATTCCACGATGTAACCTTCGTCTCGCAGAAGGGGGGCCGCCCGCCTGATGCGGTTACCGAGCGCCGTTGCATTCTGAGGCCAGGATTTGGTTTTGCGCGTCGTTTCTTCGGTGTGTCTGTTGATCGCGGGAAGGAGTTCGGTACAGGTCCCCTCAAAACGTTCAATTGGCTCTTCGGCGAACATTTTCAGGATCGCGACCGCCACGGAGTCCGACTCCAATGCGGCTTTCGAGACGTCGCGTCGGTTGTCGAGATAGGCTTGCAGGAAAGCGCCCGGCTCCCAGCCAAGCCCCGGCTCGGCCGCGGTCACCCATTTCACGAAATCCGCCATGCGCGGTGTGCGTTCGAGTTTGACGTTTCCGATGTTGCCGAACGCCCGTGACAGAGCATCAAGCACCGCGCCAAAAATGCGTGGCCGCGCTTGCTCGAATTCCGCCCACAATTCATCTTCGGGCCGGCGTTCGACATCAGGGATCGGACGCAGGTGAATCGTCACCGCGCGGTCTGCCAAGTCGGCGGCATCAGTCAGCCGTGGAATGCCGTTGATGATGATCGGCCTCGCCGCCTCGAAGATCATTTCATCAGAGTCGGTGTGTAGCATCCGGGTTGCTAAGCCGCTTCCGGTGGCAAGTGCCGAGAGATCGTCAGCAGCCCACCCCACGCTCGACAGGTTGTCGAAGGCTTGCACCCACGAATTGTTTGCAGACACGAGCAGGTCACGGACATCTTTTGCTAGTCGGCGGATTGGAGCCGCCCTCGGATCGACGAGCGAGC